>WFYF01000066.1 GCA_015490255.1 Caldifarciminota bacterium | reverse complement strand
GTCCGGGACTTCACGGTGCAGGATCCTCCGCTGGAGGAGGTAATCCGGCGGGTGTTTGCCACAGGCAATCACGAAGTTCAAACAGGCTGAAAGCCAGACCGCGTTTTTTTTCCGGGCATCCGGCACTTTCCAGTGTTTCCCGGAGTCCGGCATCCCGGATGCGGTGAAGGATCACAAAGTCCACCCGGTTGCGCTCCAGAAAGGCCAGGGCTTGCTCGCCTCCCCGGGGAATTTCCAGGAAGGGCTGGACCACTTCCCGGGTGATTCGCTCCCACTCCCTGTCGTTCCGGGCGATGCCCAGCTGGAAGGTCCCGTACATCCACTGGGACAGATCCGGGTTGAGCCAGCACAGCGTGTTGGCCAACGGGAGGGTGGCGAACACCCGCCCTGGCGGGAGGGTGGCCAGGTGCTGGAGGAACCCCTCGCTTTCCCCTTGGCCGGTATAGCCGGTTTGTATGAGATCGGGAAGGCGCAATCCCCAGCCCAGCAGGGCGAGGATCAGGTGGAGGTGAAGGAGGAAGGGAGGGAGGCGGAAGGACCGCATGCCCAGGCGGTTTCCCCAGAGCAGCACGCCGGCGTTCAGGGCCCAGACGAGCTGGCGGACATGGCGCACTGCCCCCAGCGTGGTGCCGGCGGTGAGAAGGGAGAGGAAAAGGCTCCACCGGGTTTGAGGAACGGGAAGGACCAGAGGGGTCAGGGTGAGGAAATAGGGCAGAACGGCCACCGCCGCCACGAAGACCACCGGTTCTCCATAGGCTGCAGCAAGGTTCTGGATCGCCCGGGGCAGACTGAGCCACTCCCAGATGAAGGTGGGAGGATGCCGCAGGATCAGGAAGTGATCCACCCAGTTCTGGGGCGCGTAGGGATGGAGGAAAGTGGCCAGGATGGCGAGGATCAGAGCCACCGCCGGAAGCTTTCCGGGACGAAACAGGAGGGCCAGGGCCATCACCCCGAGGGGAAGGAGAAACCCTCCCTGAAACCCGGCCCACAGGAAGGTGACGAGGGGGAAACGCCAGAGGGTGGCCCGGGGCACCTCCGGAGCCTCCATCACCTCCCGGATCCAGAGAAGAAGCCACAAAAAGAGCACAATGGCCCAGATCTGTCCCCGGTGGGTCTGACCGGCCCAGGAGAGAGCCCCCACCCAGCCCACCAGCACCGCCCGGGTCCACGTGTCCAGGCCGTCGCGGGCCAGGATGCGCCACACCGCAAGGCCTCCCAGGACGCCAGGAATGAGGGCGTCCATCCACACCCACAGCCGGGGTCCGCCCAGGGATAGCCAGAGAAACGTCCAGAGACCATACAGCCAGGCAGGGTGATGAAAGGTGTATTCCGCCAGAACAAAGGATCCGATGACGTTTCGCGGGATGTGCCCGGTGGTCCAGAAAGCCCGGGCATAGCAGGCCAGCCACCACCCGTCTCCCCCTGTGAGGGTCAGGATCCGTGGGTTCAGAAGCCACAGCCCGGAGATCAGGAAAGGGACGAGGAAAAGCGGTGGGCGGGAAATCCCCCGCAACGCCCACCCCTCAGGGGTGAAGGCAGGGAACCCACCGGAAGAGAGGGGACATGGCGGCGGTCAGACCACCTTCTCCACGCGGCGCAGGCACTTGGTGCACACGTACACCCGGGCGACCTTACCGTTGATCCGGGCGCGGACTTTGTGGAGATTGGCCTTGAACCACCGCTTGTTCACCTTATGCGAGTGGCTGATGGAACGACCCGCAATGGTATGCTTTCCGCAGAGGGCACACTTCGCCATTTCGCTCCTCCAGGGTTTTGTGTGCGGTCCCAAGGATATGGGACGGAGGCTGAATTTTCAAACGGTGGTGTTGAGAAGAGTTGTCCACCGAGTGATCCTTCAGCCCCCTTCTTCAAAAAAGTCCCGATCAGTCCGTTTCAGCGCATAAGTGGCCGCGGTGGTAACGCCAAGGTTGTGATCAATCATATATTCGGCCAGCTGTTGCCCATCTACCAGAACAATACACAGATCGATTTTCTGTGCATACTCCCGAGCTTCCCGGGTGAAGGTGGAGGTGGTGATGAACACTCCCTTCCGTGCCCGATGCCCTTGAAGGGCACCGGCAAACTTTTGAAGTTCGGGACGTCCTATGGGTTGATTCCACCGCTTCGCCTGGATGTAAACAACGTCCAGCCCAAGCCGATCTTCTTTGATGATTCCGTCCACACCCGCGTCCCCGCTCCGGCCAACGGCCTGTGCGGCATCTTCAAAAGATCCCCCATATCCCATACGAACAAGGAGTTGCACAACGAGTTTTTCAAAAAACGACGGGGAAACATTCTGCAAAATCTCCAGAAGTTCTGCCACAAGG
>WFYF01000065.1 GCA_015490255.1 Caldifarciminota bacterium | reverse complement strand
GGGAGTTTGTGGTCACCCGGGAAAGCGCGGTGAAGGTGCGGGCCGAGGACGGCCGGGTGATCACGGGGGTGGACATCTCCCCCTTCATCCAGAACCTTCCGATGGACCTGGACACCACGTGCTTCTCCACGGTGAACGCGAGCGGCTCCACCTCTCAGGCCGCCTGCATCATGGAAGCCCTGGAGGCCGGGGCGGAGGTGCTTCTCGTGGACGAAGACACCTCCGCCACCAACTTCATGATCCGGGATGCCCGGATGCAGGCCCTCATCGCCCGGCACGCCGAACCCATCATTCCCTTCGTGGACCGGGTGCGCCAGCTCTATCGGGATCGGGGCGTGTCCACCGTGCTGGTCATGGGGGGGAGCGGAGACTATCTGGACGTGGCCGACACGGTGATCGCCATGGAGGCCTTCCGTCCCCGGAACGTCACAGCCGAAGCCCGGCGGATCTGCGAGACCTTTCCCACCCACCGCAAGGCCGAAGGCGGCGAACACTTCCCCGGCGTCCGGGAACGGGTTCTTCTCCCGGGGCTGGACTTTTCAAAGGGTCGCCGGGAGGTGTATGTGAAGAGCCGGGGACTCCGGGTGATGCACCTGGGCGAGGAGACGGTGGAACTGGATGCGGTGGAGCAGGTCGTGGAGGACGGTCAGGTCAAAGCCATGGCCCACGCTGTGGTCTATTTTTACCGCCGGTATGTGGACGGCCAGACTCCCCTGCCCGAACTGCTCAAACGGTTCCGGGAGGAACTGGCCGCCCGCGGGGTTTCCTTCCTGGACCGCGCGCCGGATCTGGTGGGTTTCCGGATCCAGGACTTCGCCGCCGCCCTTTCAAGAGTCGGCGGGCTTTCCGTTCGGTGCCGGTGAGAGGAGGGCCACCAGGTCCTCCGGAAGACGGATGAGCCGCCCCTCCCGGTTCATGGCGGCCAGTTTCGTCCAGCCCTCCACGAGAAGGGTGTCCTCCCGGTGGATGGCATACGCCAGGGTGAAGGCGTGGCGATGGAGATCCGCCACCCGGAGGCGAATGTGGAGGAGATCCTCCAGCCGGGCCGGACGGCGATAGCGCACCCGCAGCTCCACCACCGGCAGGAAAACCCCCCGCTCCTCCAGTTCCCGGTAGGGCAGTCCCGCCTCCCGGAGATAGGCCAGCCGGGCCTCTTCAAAATAGACCACATAGGCCGCGTGATGGACCACCCCCATCTGGTCGGTGTCGGCGTAGCTCACCCGGCGGGTATACACGAACTCAGAAAGCCGGCTCATCAAAATCCACGTCCAGAGGCGGGAGTTCCGACGGCAACCCCACCGTCTCCGTGGAGGGTGCAAAAAGGGTGAATTCCTTCAGGAAGGTGAGGTTCACCGTGTGGAGCGGTCCATTCCGGTTCTTGGCGATGATCACCTCCGCCTTGCCTTCAAGGGAAGGGTCGGGGTTATAGACCTCCGGCCGGTAAAGGAACAGCACCAGATCCGCATCCTGCTCAATGGCCCCCGATTCCCGGAGGTCCGCCAGGCGGGGACGCTTGTCCTCCCGGTGTTCCACCGCCCGGGAAAGCTGGGACAGGGCCACCACCGGGATGTTCAGATCCTTGGCAAGCAGTTTCAGAGATCGGGAGATTTCCGAAACCTCCTGCACCCGGTTTCCTTCCCTCCGGCGGGCGTCCCCCGCGGTCAGGAGCTGGAGATAGTCCACGAAGATGATCTTGGCCCCCTTTTCATAGGCTCGCCGGGCCCGGGCCCGGAGATCCATCACCGAGAGGCTGGACGAATCGTCAATATAGATGGGCGCCTGCACCAGCCGCTCCAGGGCGTCGGTGAGCCGGCCCGCCACATCCCGGACGTTCAGCGTTCGCAGGCGATGCAGGCTCACCCGGGCCTCCATGGCCAGCAGGCGCATGGCCAGCTGCTCTGCGGGCATTTCCAGGCTGAAGATGGCGGTGGGGATTTCCTTTTCCACGGAAAGATACCGCATGATAGACAGCACAAAACTGGTTTTCCCCATGCTCGGGCGGGAGGCCACCACCACCAGATCCCCTTCGTGAAACCCCGTGGTATACCGGTCCAGATCCATAAACCCCGAGGGCAGGCCGGTGATGCCGCTCTCGTTGGCAAGTTCCTGGGTGAAGAGGGTGGTGAGCTCCTCCCGGAGGTCCCGGAGGGTTTTGAACACATCCCCGAGCTGCCGGCTCCGGATCTCCATGAAGCGCTGTTCCACCTTCTCCAGAAGATCCTCCACCGGCTCGGCTTCTTCCAGCGCCTCCCGGGCGGTCTGCCAGGCCCGCTCAATGAGTTCCCGGTAGATGGCCTTCTCCCGGACGATCTGGGCGTGCTTTTCAATGAGGGCGGGAGAGAGAACGTTGGTGACCAGGTCCTGGAGATACGGGAGCCCTCCGACCTCCTCCAGCTCCCCCCGGCGTTCCAGCTCGTCCTTCACCATGAGATAGTCCACCGGGGTTTTGTTCCGCTCGTGATAAAGGTCAAAGATCACCTGAAAGATCTTCTGGTGGGCCGGGGCATAAAAGTCGTCGGCGCGGAGCATTTCCAATCCGAGATGAAGGGCCTTTTCCGAAAGCATCATGGCCCCGAGGACCTCCCGCTCCGCCTCCAGATCGTGAGGGGCGGAAAGCCCGCGAAGATCCTGCTGGAACGGGTTTTCCTTCGTGCTCATTTCACCCCCACCACGAAGGGCTGGATCTGTTCCTCCACCCGTCCGTCGGGATACCGGGCGATGAGTTTCGCAAGATGCAGGCCGCCCCGGAGCCGCCGGCCGTCCCGTCCCCGGCCGTCCCAGCAGAAGGCATAGGGACCGGCCCGCCGGCGAAGCGGCACCGCCCGCAGCCTCCCGGAGAGGTCATACACCTCCACGGTGAATTCTGCCCCGGCCGGGCCGGAAACCGAAAGGTTCAGACACTCCCCCCGGGAGAACAGCACCACGTTGGGCGAGAGGGTGAGGCGAATCTGCAGGGCTTCCGCGACCGTGTGGATCACCACATCCCCGGGGTTTCGGGGAAGGAGCTGATAGGTGGTCTGATATTGCCCCACCACGCCCGTCACGGAAACCACCTGCCCCTTTTCCAGCTCCATCATCACCGAATCCAGACCGGTGGCGGAATAGGCATAGACGGTCACGAGGGCCCGTCCGTTCCAGAGGGGCAGGGTGAAGCCGCTCCCGGAAAGGTAGGGTTTCTGGGCCACCACGCCCGAATCCACCCGCACCAGCAGGCCCTCCAGCGCCTCTCCGAGGCCTTCATCCCGGCTGAAGACCCGCGGGGCCGGCACAGGCGCACGACCCAGACGGTGAAAAGCAGTGTCTTCCACCAGCACCACCTCCGTGAGTCCCTGATATTCCGTCACCACGCCCCGGAGAAACACCAGTTCCCCGGTGTCCACCGCAGGCAGGGGAAAGCCCGCAAACACGTTCACGCCACCGGTGCGGTCCTGGATATAAAAGCTGGTGAGTCCCGTTCGGGAGAAGGCCCGGGAGGGCGCGGTGACCACCCCGCCCACCACCACCGTAT
>WFYF01000064.1 GCA_015490255.1 Caldifarciminota bacterium | reverse complement strand
GGCCTTCCGGCCCGTGGAGCCCACCCTGGAAGAGGCCTATTTCTTCCACACCGGCTTCACGTACGTCTGAGAGGGGGAGTCATGAGAGGGTTTCTGGCCGTCTTCCGGATGGAATGGGCCTACTGGCGCCACACCCGGGCCCTGCCCTTCCAGATCTTCCTGTTTTTCCTGGTGGGCTTTCTGGTGAGCACGTCGGAGGTCATCCGGATTGCGGGTCCCGCCACGCCCGTATACAAAAACGCGCCGACGGCCGTGATTCAGGGGGCCCTGGCGGGGTTGCTGTTTTCCCTGTTCGCCGTGAGCCTTTTCCTGGGCCGGAGCGCCGCCCGGGCCTTTGAAGAAGGCCTGGCCGACTGGGAGTTTGCCCTGCCTCTCTCGCCTGGAGCCCTTTTCTGGGGACGCTTCTTCGGCGCCCTCGCCCTTTCCCTGCTGGTGGTGCTCATGCTCCCTGTGGGGATTGAAGTGGGTGTGCACATGCCCTGGGTGGACCCGGACAAGGTGGGACCCATCCGGCTGGATGCACATCTGGAAGCTCTGGGCGGCTTTCTCCTGCCGGGCCTGTTCTCGGCGGCTGCCATCCTCTATGGCCTGGCCTTCGCTTTCCGGAGCCACCGGGCGGCCATCGTGGGAGGAGTGGGGTTGTTTTTCGTGTATATGGTGAGTCAGGTTGTTCTGACCAATCTGGAACTGGCACCTTGGGCCTTCTGGGTTGATCCTTTCGGGCTGGCCTGGATGGACCATGTCACCCGCTACTGGACGCCCGCCGAACTGAACCACCGGCTGATCCCCCTGTCCCTGGCGTATGGAATTTCCCGCCTTCTCTGGGCGGGAGTACCGCTGGCCTGGCTGGTGTTCCTCTCCCGCCGGTTCCGGATGACGCTGATACCGGAGCGGGCGCACCGTGAGAATCTGCAAATCCTGGAGGTGGACTCCCTCATGCCTGCGTCGCCTCCTTCACGACCTCGCCGGTTTAGCTCCGTTTCGCTCTTTCTGGCTCATTTGCACCTTGCGCTCCGTCTCCTTCTGGGGTCCTGGGTTTTCTGGCTTCTTGTGGCGATCTTTATCCTGGCCACGCTGGTTAACTTCTGGTTTTCTTTTGTTCTGGGGCAGGGAATGTATGATCTTCCGTGGGTACCCACATCGGCTGGTGTGCTGAACCTGATGAGCGGAAATGTGCTTGCTCTGGTTGTTCTTCTGGTAGTGGTGTTTGCAGGGGAACTCTTTCAGATGAACAGAAAGATGCTGGAATGGATGGCCGTGGTTCCGGCGTATCCTGCGATGTTTCTGGCCCGAACATGGGCGCTGGTTTTTGCTGTCGTTCTTGTCCTTTCCCTCTTTGGTGTTATGGGGGTCATCACGCAGGTTATCCTCCGGACACCTATCCAGTGGGGTCTGTATATAGGATGGATGCTTTATACCCTGGCTTCCCCGGTGATCCCCTACGCTGCCCTTGCCGTGTTCCTTCACACCCTTGTCCCCCGGAAGTTCCTGGTACACATGGTCGTAGGAGGTCTCTTCTTTTACATGGCTTTTGCAAAGGTTTTCGGTGTGGAAAAAGCGATTTTCCGATACGGTTTTGTTCCGAAAGGCCTTCACGGAAACTTCTCGGATATGGCCGGTTTAAGTGCTTTCTCTCTCCAGCACATGATCTGGTTAATTCTCTGGGGGTTTGTGGCCTGTATGCTTCTGTGGAAGGCTGAGGTATTCACCCGACTTCCGGCCCTGGAACCTTTTATCCGCCGCCTGCGTTTCTGGGGGAAAGGGTATACCTGGTGGGATAGATGGGGATTGGGTATTTTGGGAAGCGGGATTCTTGTTTTTGCAGGCGTAATGTACTGGCAACTTTACAGAGCCCGGCCGTGGATGAGCCAGAAGGATCAGGACGTGGCACGAGTCGCTTATGAAAAACGCTACAAGCATCTTCAACTTGCTCCTGTCCCTCATCTGACCCACATCACCGCTCAACTGGATCTCTTTCCATCCCGGAGGGGCTATACCGCCCACGTCCAGGCGGTGTATGTCAACCGGGACACGCTGCCTGTGGAAAGCCTGCTGGTGGAGACCCGGCCCTCACCGCCTTACACCGTGAACAACCTGACGGTTTCCCGCCCCCACACCGTGGTGGATTCCGGCGTTTATCCCCGGGTGGCCCTGTGGCGCCTGTCGCCTCCCCTCCTGCCCGGGGAGACGCTGGTGGTGGAGGCCGATATCTCCTGCCAGCCCCCTCTTGTGACAGATGACCACCCTCATGTATGTGGAGTCCTTCCCCGGACAAGCCTTGTGAACCTGTCTCCACCTCTGATGTTTGGTTATGATCCATTCAAGGAACTTGACGCCAAACGGCTGCGTGTGCAGTATGGCTTGACTCCAGAGCGGGTGAAAATCCCTCCTGACACGCCCCGGGCGGATTTTCTGGGATTTTCAAGATATACTTTTGATCTCACGGTGTCTCTTCCCGCAAAACATTCCCAGATTGTGGTATCGGGCGGCGATCAGGCTGGCGTGTGGGAGGAAAAGGGGAGGCGCTTTGTCCGTTTTCAGGGGCGTGAACCCGCGACGTGGAGTATGGGCTACCTGGTTGTGGCAGCGGGACCTTACACGAAGCGAGTAAAAACGGTCAGGGGGATTCGGGTGGAATTGTATTTCTATCCGGATCATGCCTGGAATGCCGATACGATCCATCAAGGAGCGCTGGCTGCTCTTCTGTATCATCTTGACAACTTTGGACAGTATCCCCATTCCACTCTGCGGATTGTGGAGTTTTCTTCGCTCTTTGGAGACTATGCTGCGAGCTCGGCAGGATTTATTCTATATGGAGAGACCGCGGGATTCCTCTCCCGCCAGCGGGCAGACAGGGTACCTTTGCCGATAGTGATGATTGCCCACGAGGTGGGGCATCAGTGGTGGGGTCATCAATTGACTCCGGCAAAGGTTCTGGGTGAAAGGTTTCTCACGGAGAGCTTCGCTCACTATGTGGCCATTCGGGTGGCGAGTGCAGACCGTCCTCCACAAGTTCTGGCCAGTTTTCTCATGGACGAACTGCACACCTATTTGAGGGAACACCGCCTCATTGTGGCGCTAAAAAGAGAACGCCCGCTGGTGTTTGCGGAGGAACCGGGAATCTATTACAGCAAAGGTTCCATCATCACCCACGCCACCGCAAGCCTCCTGGGGCATGAAACCTACGCCGGGATTCTCCGGGACCTCCTTGCGGCCTTTCCGGATCCCCCACCCCATCCTTCGGTGCGGGATTACCTGAACCTGCTGTATGCCCGCGCCCCTTCCGAACTGCGACCGGTGCTCCGGGACTGGCACGAGGAGGTGGTGATCTATGAACTCCGGGCCCGGGAGGCCCGGCGGGAAGGAGATACGCTCCTTCTGACGCTGGAGGCACGGAAATTCCGGGTGGAAGGGGATTCCGAGCAGGCGGTGGCCTTTGATGAGCCCGTGGATGTGGGGCTGTTTGCGGGGGACAGCCTGGTGGCGGTGCGCCGGATCTGGATCCGGGACGGCACCCACACGTATTCTCTCCCGTCGGTACCTGAGAGTGTCGGGCGGGTGGCGGTGGATCCCTTCTTTGAGCGCATCAACCGGACGTGGGAGGAGCGGGAGACGACGGTGAAGTGAAAGAAAGACGCCAGAACCTTCCTGCGGAAGGGTTGGCCGCTGGGCTTTCCACGTGTGTCCTTTTGGAGAGGCCGTGGGCGCTGATGTCCATCTCCCCCGGCAGGTTTGACGAACAATGCATCGGGCGTTCGCTGGGAAGTTGCGGGAACTCCCGGCAGGGGTGTTCGGAGGTGATTTTCCGGTGGATTCATCGGGGCATCGGACCATGGCGCTGCGCATCGTAGCTCTGGCGGCGGAGGCCGTGGACATCCTCCACCATCTGAAGGCCCTGGATCAGGTGGTGGGAGCAAGCCGACACGCCCCTCTCCCGCCTGGCGCATCCATCCCCCGCGTGGGCGGGTTCGCCACCCCGGATCTTCGGAAAATCCTGAGCCTTTCTCCGGATCTGGTGGTGCTCACCTCCGACGTGCAGGCGGATGCAGCCCGGGAGCTGGCCCGGGCGGGGGTTCCCCTGCTGCACCTCAACCCTCACCGGCTTGAGGACCTGTTCACCCACATTCGCTGGCTTGGGGGGCTGGTGGGACGTATGGAAGAAGCTGAAGCCCTGATCCGGAAACTCCGGGATCTTCTGGAGCGTCACCGGGGGGTGTGTCCACCCCTCCGGGTGTTTGTGGAAGAGTGGCCGGATCCCCTTATCGTGGCGAGCGGCTGGGTGACAGACCTGGTGACATGGG
>WFYF01000063.1 GCA_015490255.1 Caldifarciminota bacterium | reverse complement strand
GCACAAAGAAACCTATGACTGCTACGACTGGTGGTTCTGCCACAAATCCCTTTCTTGACACCTCCGGAGCACTGTAAGATTTTCACCAGTTGTCTCCCCCCCTCCCCTGGCGGGAGGGGCCGGGGGAGGGGGATATGTCTGAAGTCCTGTCTGAACTTCAGCAGCGTCTTTTCGTTGAAGGTTCCGGTGGGAACGTGTATCCTTGCATCGTTGCCGACAGAACAAGCGATCACAGGGGGTGAGGATCGTGCTGAAATGGGTTGTATCCAAAGTGTTCGGCACCCGGAACGAGCGGGTTCTGAAAAAACTGTGGCCCACCGTTCACCGGGTGAACGAAATTTATGAAACCTACCACGCGCTCTCCGACGAGGATCTCCTCAAGAAAACCGAGGAGTTCACCCGCCGGCTTGCGGACGGGGAGCCCGATATGGAGGTGCTCCCCGAGGCCTATGCCCTGGTGAAGGAGGCCGCCCGGCGGCTCGTGGGCAAAAAGTGGCAGGTCACGGGCCAGCCCTATGAATGGGATATGGTCCACTACGACGTCCAGGTCCTGGGGGCCATCGTGCTCCACCAGGGAAAAATCGCCGAGATGGCCACAGGGGAAGGGAAAACCCTGGTGGCCACCATGCCCCTCTATCTCAACGCCCTGATGGGACGGGCCCGGGGGCTCCGGGGAGAGGAGATGTTTCTGGTGGATGGCACACCCCGGGGCATCACCCATCTGGTGACGGTGAACGATTATCTTGCCCGGCGGGACCGGGAGTGGATGGGTCCCCTGTATGAGAGCCTGGGCCTCACGGTGGACGTGATCCAGTCCGGCATGAACCCGGAGGAGCGCCGGCGGGCCTATGGGGCGGACATCACCTATGGAACCAACAACGAATTCGGTTTTGACTATCTCCGGGACCACATGGTGTTCTATAAGGACCAGAAGGTCCAGCGGGGCCATGTGTATGCCATCGTGGACGAGATTGACTCCATCCTGATTGACGAAGCCCGCACACCCCTCATCATCTCCGGTCCGGTGGAGCGCTCCAACGTGGAGCACTACCGGGAGATGAAACCCTACGTGGAGCGGGTTGCCCAGGCCCAGAAACGCCTGGTTCACAAACTCCTGGACGAGGCGGAGAAGCTCCTCGCGAAGGGCGAGAAGATGGAGGCGGCCCGCAAGCTCCTCCAGGTCCGGAAAGGCCATCCCAAGTCCAAACGCCTGTTCAAGATGCTCCAGGAGCCCGATATGCTCCGTCTGGTGGACAAGGTGGAACTGGATTATATGCGGGACAAGAAGATGCACGAACTGGAGGCGGAGCTGTATTTCGTCGTGGACGAGAAGGGTCACTCCGTGGAACTCACAGACAAGGGACGGGAATTCCTCCAGCGCCTGGACAAGCGCCTGGAGGATCTCTTTGACATCCCGGACATCGCGGTGGTGGTGGAGGAAATTGACCAGCGGGAAGATCTCTCGCCCACCGAGAAGTTCGCCGAGAAGGAGCGGGTGTTCCAGGAATACACCCGCAAGATGGATTACAACCACGCCATCAAGCAGCTTCTGAAAGCCTACATGCTCTATGAACGGGATGTGGAGTATGTGGTGCAGGACGGTCAGGTGATCATTGTGGACGAGTTCACCGGCCGGCTGATGCCCGGACGGCGGTGGAGCGACGGGCTGCATGAAGCCGTGGAGGCCAAAGAGGGGGTCCGGATTCAGGAAGAAACCCAGACCCTGGCCACCATCACCCTCCAGAACTATTTCCGGATGTATGAGAAACTTGCCGGGATGACCGGCACCGCAGCCACCGAGGCTCAGGAGTTCTGGGAGATCTACAAGCTGGACGTGGTGGTGATCCCCACCAACCGGCCGGTGCGCCGGATTGACTATCCGGACATCATCTTCAAGACCAAGAAGGAAAAATACCAGGCCGTGATTGACGAGATCGTCCGGTGGCACAAACTGGGCCGTCCCATCCTGGTGGGCACGACCTCCATTGAAGTATCGGAGATTCTCTCCCGGATGCTCCGGGCCCGCCGGATTCCCCACCAGGTGCTGAACGCCAAGCACCATGAGAAGGAGGCCCAGATCGTCGCGAAGGCCGGCCAGCGGGGGGCGGTGACCATCGCCACCAACATGGCGGGCCGGGGGACGGACATCAAGCTGGGCCCTGGGGTGCTGGATCCCTACGATCCGGAGAAGGTGAAGGAGGTGCTGGAGTCCATTGAGGAAGATCCCACGAAGATGTGGCAGGAGGCCATCAAGCGGGGTGGAATTCCGCCGTATGACGAAAACGACAAATCCACGTGGGGGTATTACGGTCTCTATGTGATCGGCACGGAGCGCCACGAGTCCCGCCGGATTGACAATCAGCTGCGGGGTCGTGCCGGACGCCAGGGCGATCCGGGGGCTTCCCGGTTTTTTGTTTCACTGGAAGACGATCTCCTGCGGCTCTTTGGCTCCGATCGGGTGATGGAGCTCATGGAGCGCTGGGGCCGGGATGAGGGCCCCCAGGAGTCCCGGGCGGCCACGTGGGCCATTGAGAACGCCCAGAAGCGTGTGGAAATGCACCACTTCCAGATCCGGAAGCGCCTTCTGGAATATGACGACGTGATGAACCGGCAGCGGGAAGTGATTTATGAGATGCGGGACGAGCTCATTGAAGGCGGAAGCTTCCGGGACGTGATCTGGGGCTATATTGAAGAGATTGTGGACGAGCGGATTGAGGCCCTGTTCGCCACGGACCTTCCCTACGAAGAATGGCCCTGGGACGAGTTCAAACGGGGGCTTGCCCTGGAGTTTCTGACGGATTTCCACACGGTGGAGCCCACGCAGGACCGGCAGGCCCTGCGGGAGGCGGTGCTCGCCATCATCCGGAAGGCCTATGAGGAGCGGGAGAAGGCCTTCGGTGAGGAGAAGATGCGGGAGATGGAGCGCTATGTCCTGCTTTCCGTGCTGGACCGGGCGTGGCGGGAACACCTGTATGAGCTGGATCATCTGCGGACCTGGGTGTTCTTCCGGGCCTATGCCCAGAAAGATCCTGTGGTGGAATACAAGCAGGAAAGTTTCCGGATGTTTGAGGCGCTGATGCGCCGGATCCGGGATGAAAGCATCCAGACTCTGTTCCGCATCCCGCTGCCCCAGGTGACCCTCCCCGTGAGCCGGCGGCTCCGGGAGCGGATGGTGGCCTTCAAGCCCAGTGTGCAGGAGGAGCCTGCGCCGGCCGGGGCTCCAGCGGGAACCCCGGGCACTCCCCAGACCACGCCTTCGCAGACCCCCCGTCTCTCCCGGGCCCAGCGCCGGGCTCTCCGGCGTCAGGGCAAGCGCCGAACCGTACGCCGGCGGGGAGAGGTGGAATTTGAATAAGGAGACAGGCGTATGGAAGTCAGTGCAACTCCCCTCTGGGTGATCGCCATCTCCGTGCTGTTTCTGGATCTGGTGATCCTGGCCCTGGCCTTTGCGCTGTTTCTGGTGATTGTGGACCTGCGGGTGATGCTGCGCAGCCTCCAGCGCGCGGTGGAGCGGTTTGAGCGCCTGACCGATCGGCTGGAGATGGAGGTGGGGGAGCTTTCCGACTCGGCTCAGGAAACGCTGGAAATTCTGAAAGAACACCCTCTCGTCCGGTTC
>WFYF01000062.1 GCA_015490255.1 Caldifarciminota bacterium | reverse complement strand
GGTCCACCCTTTCCCTTCCAGGATCCCCCCCTGGGCCAGCCCCCACAGTTCAGCAATATGCAGGGTGTCTTCCCTGGTTTGCACCAGGGCCGCCACCGAGTCCAGAGAGGTCCCCGTGCCCACGAGAAGCACGTTTTTCCCAATAAACGCGACCTCTCCGGAAAGGGTGGGCGTGGCCGCGGGACCCCGAAGTTCCAGAGTCCCATACCCCCGGATTGTTTCCGCGATGAAGAGGTCCTTCAGGAGTTCGTTGGCCGTGGGGGTGCCGCCGCCGTCCAGACGGATGCTCAGGTTAAGGAAGTTGGGCGGCTCGGCGAGGATCTGCCCCTGCACCTCAATCCGTCCTCCCGGGTCCAGAAGGATGAGGCTGTCCAGAATCAGGGCGGGACTGCGATACCGGAAGGCCACCCGGTAGGAGTCCGCCCGGATGGCTTCAAAGGAGACCTTTTGCCCTCCGCCGGATCCTGTACCCTCCTGCCGGGGTCCCTGGCCCACCAGGTGAACTTTCCCCGAGAACATGCCGGACAGAGGTCTCTGGAAGAAAGGTGCCAGAGCGGCCAGACTCAGGCCTTCCACCCGGGTATCCAGCCAGTAGAGACCTTCCCGAAAAACCACCTCTCCGGTGAGGTGGGCGAAGGGCATCACCCCGGAGAGAAAGAAACTCGCCCGTTCATCGGTAATCACCCCTTCAAATCGTGGTGATTGCACCGCGAAAGGACGGGCTTCCACCTTCCGGGCCTGAAGTTCCAGGTGAGGCCAGGCCCCCCGCAGTATCCCGGAAAGCGCCAGCGTCATCGCCCCCCGCCCCAGGAAGAGGGACCAGGATCCCGGAGCATCCGGCACCAGGAACGCAAAAACCCCCAGGGAGTCAAGGAGCAGGGAGTCCCCATACCGGAGTCCCACGCCCATCAGATTGATCTCCAGGGTATCGCCGGCCTTTCGTCCCCTGAGCCGGAGCGTTCGGAAGCGGAGGTCTTCATAGGTGACATACTGGAAAAATCCTTCCGCGCGGGCACGGTCCCGCCCCCCGAGCACGAACCGGACGGTTCCTTCCCCACGGGAGAATTCCTGACCCCAGAGACGCCGGATGAATCCGGGGAGATCCCGGAAGTGGACAACGCCCTTGCCGGTGGGGCCGGTGGTATCCACCACCCCCTGAAAGGCGGCTTCTCCCCAGGGCGTGCGGAGGAACAGGGTGTCCAGCCGGATCCGGGGAGGACGGACCACGCCCCGGAGGCGCACCGAATCCACCGGAACGGGTCCGATTTCACCCCGGAGCCCGGTGAAGGCAAAGGCGTAGGGGGGATGGCGGGCCCCTTCCACCCGGAAGGTTCCGGCAAGCCACAGGCTGTCCTGCCACACCGAATCCGCCACGCCTTCCACCACGAAGAAATACGGAGGAATCAGATCCACCCTGCCCTGAAGGGCTGAGATTCGGGCCCGGCCGGAAAGCAGGCCCTGGCCGGAGAGAATGGAAAGACGCCGGAAATCAGGGGAAAACGCCACGGTTGCGACGAGGTCCCGGAAGTGTTCCCCGGTGCGGAGGGTTGCGGAAGCGATGCGGCCAGAGAGCCGTCGGGTTTTGAGGTCATAGGTTCCGGAGAGGGTCTCAAAGTTCCCCACGTCGTGGAGGAAAAGGCGGGCACTTTCAAAGCGAACCCGGGTTTCGCGGACCTCAAGGGTGAGTCCCCGAAGGGTATCCAGGCCCGTGGCTTCCAGATGTTCCACACGGTGGCGCGGGCGGTTCCCGGGGTAATCCAGCGCATAGATCCCCCGAACGTTGAAAAGCCTTCCCCGGAAGGGAAGGGAGAGGGTGCGGAAGACAAAGGGGATCTCTATCCGGTGCCCGCCCATGGCGAGTTTTCCGGACAGACCGGAAGCCCGATAGGCCATACCCCCGGCACGCACCCGGGCCTCGTTCACATAAAGACGGTCCACCGCAAGAGGGGGAAAGATGGGGGCCCGGGGGGGACCTCCAGAAGGTGGCCCCCAGAAGCGAGGAATCCAGGTGTCCAGATCCACGAATACGCTCAGGATCCTGGCCCGGCGGAGGCGGAACACCGGAAACCACTGGAGATGGGCTTCCTGAACGAGGAGCACGCTGTCCACCTGAAACCGCTGCAGACGGATCCCCAGGGGCGGTTCTATGGCGAGCCCCTCAATCTGGACATCTCCCTTCAGGACCCGGGAGAGGGCACGCTCCAGGGTGAAGATCCCGGTGGCCTTCCACACATCCAGCGCCAGATAGAACAGGAAGAAGAACACACTCCACAGGATCACCCGAAAAGTCCACAGACGCCAGGAGGTCCTCATGCCACCGTCACCAGTTTGCGGTGGGATTTCCGGAGCTCCAGATAACGGCGCAACCGGGCATGCTCGGGACGGGCCAGCTCCGGGTCCTCTTCCACCACTGACCGGGCGTCCTGCCGGGCCTCCTGAATCGTCTGAAGGGTGGACGGATCTCCCGAAAGGTCGGCAAACACAAACCGGGGAAGACCGTGCTGCCGGGTTCCGTGGAGTTCCCCTGGCCCCCGGAGCACCAGATCCGCTTCGGCAATCCGGAAACCGTCACTTTCTTCCACGAACACCTTGAGCCGCTTTCGGGCGTCCCCGCTCACCTTCGGGGGGGTGACCACCACACAGTGGGCATCCCGATCGCTCCGGAGGATTCGCCCCCGGAGCTGGTGGAGCTGTGAGAGACCAAACCGGTGGGCATCTTCAATCACCATCACCGTGGCTCCGGGCACATCCACCCCCACCTCAATCACGGTGGTGGCCACCAGGATGTGGATTTCTCCCCGACGAAAGGCTTCCATCACCTCCCGCCGTTCACGGGCGGACATCCGCCCGTGAACCAGCCCCAGACGAACCCCTTCGGGGGCTTTCTCCCGGAGTTCCTCAAAAAGTTCCTCGGCGGCCTGGATCTGGAGCTTCTCGGAAGCCTCCACCAGGGGGGCCACCACGTAGGCCTGGAGGTTTTCTCCCTGCACCCGGGAGAACAGGCGGCGATAGAGCTCTTCCCTCCGTTCCGGGGATCGGATCCAGGTGGTGGTGACCTTTCCCCGGTGAGGGCGTTCCCCGATCACCGATACGTCCAGGTCTCCATAGAGGGTCAGGGCCAGCGTGCGGGGGATGGGTGTGGCGGTCATCACAAGGAAGTGGGGCACTTCCTCCCCCGCACCCTTCTGAAGCAGCGCTGCCCGCTGCAGCACACCGAACCGGTGCTGCTCGTCCACCACGGCGAGTCCAAGCCGGGCAAAGGCCACGTCTTCCTGAATGAGGGCGTGCGTTCCCACCAGAATCTGGATCTCGCCGGACCGAACCCCTTCCTTGATGCGGACCTTCCGGGACGGAGAAAGGCTCCCTTCCAGGAGTTCCACCCGCACGGGGAGGCCTTCCAGGAAGGAAGCATACACCATGAAAAGCTGTTCCGCCAGGATCTCGGTGGGGGCCATGACGGCAACCTGATAGCCGTTTTCCACCACCGCGAGAGAAGCCAGCAGGCTCACCAGGGTTTTCCCGGATCCCACATCCCCCTGGAGGAGACGGTGCATGGGCCGTCCGGAAGCCAGGTCCTGCCGGATTTCGTCCCACACTGCCTCCTGGGCCCGGGTCAGGGCGAAGGGCAGTCGCTGGAAAAACGGTTTCAGGAGCGTTCCCCGGGGCTGGATCACCGGTGCCCGGGCGGTCTGCAGAGGCCGGTTTTCCCGAAAGAGCTCCAGGAAATAAAGAAACAGTTCTTCATAGGCAAGCCGTTGCCACGCCCGGGGGTCCCGGGTGCGCCCCGGAGGGAAATGGAGTCGTGCCACCGCCTCTTTCCGTTCTGGAAGGCGCCGCCGCTGGAGGATGGCCGGTGGGAGGAATTCCTCCAGCGCGTCTCCGAAGCGTTCCAGGGCCGCGGCGATCATCCGCAGAAAATCCACGGTGGTCAGACGACCGCACTGGCGATAAAGCCCTGCGTAACCCGCCGGGGGAAGGGTGTCCTCTGCGAGTTTCCGGAAC
>WFYF01000061.1 GCA_015490255.1 Caldifarciminota bacterium | reverse complement strand
GTTGTACCCGGTGAGAGCGCAGAACTCGTTGAGGATCTGGGACTTCTCCTTTTTGGAGGCTTTCCGGTATCTTTTGGCAAGCTGGCGAGAGATCTTTTTCCGGGTCATGAGATCCAGCTCCTTGTTGGGCATGATTCCCTCCCTCCTTGTAGAGAAATCCTATCAGGAGGGAGGGTACAGGATATTTCATGTAGATTTTTTCGTGAGGAACGCAGTTCATTTCGTGTAGATTTTTGATGAGGCAAGGCGTCGGGAAGACCTTTCAGGCGAAAGGGTGTATAATCCCCCCAGACGGAGGGAGGTAAGGTGAGTCCGGTCTGGCGAATTCGTGAAGGCCGTGAGATCCGGGAGGTGGAGCTCCCGGAGGAGCGGATGCGGGTGGACGCCCTGCTGCGGGCGCTGGGGCTGCGGATGGAAGAGTATATCGTGATCCGCAACGGCGAGGTGCTCACCGAAAAGGACCACCTCTCCAGGGAAGACGAGGTGGAGCTCGTCCGGGTGATTTCAGGAGGGTGAGGGTGTTCAAACGCCCCCGCAAGCCGAAAGAACTTGCCGAGCAGCCGGAAATCCCCGAAGGGCGCTGGATCAAGTGTCCTGCGTGTAAACACCTGCTGTATCGGGGGCAGCTGGAACGGACGCTGTGGGTGTGTCCCTTCTGCGGCCTGCACTTCCGGATCCCCGCCGAAACCTATGCCCGGATTCTCCTGGACGAGGAACCTCCTCCGGAGAAAACCGACTTCAGCCTGGTTTCGGCGGATCCTCTGGGGTTTCCGGAATACCGGGAGAAGCTTGCCCGAGCACAGAAACGCACGGGGTTGCGGGATGCGGCCATGGTGTATGCAGGGCACCTTGAGGGTCTGCCGGTGGTGCTGTTCACCACGGATTTCCGGGTGCTGGCGGGCTCCATGGGGAGTGTGGTGGGAGAGGTCTTTGTCCGGGCGGCACGCAGAGCCATCCACGAGCGCAAACCCTTCCTGGCTCTGACCGCTTCGGGCGGAGGGGCCAGGATGCAGGAAGGCATCCTGGCCCTGATGCAGATGGCCAAAACCACCGTGGCCGTCCGGGAGCTGGATGAAGCGGGGATCCCCTACATCAACATCCTGACGGATCCCACCATGGGCGGGGTGATGGCCTCTTTCGCTTCCCTCGGGGATATTCTCATCGCCGAGCCGGGCGCCCTCCTGGGGTTTGCCGGTCCCCGGGTGATCCAGCAGACCATCCGGCAGAAACTCCCCCGGGGATTCCAGCGGGCGGAATTCCTTCTGGAGCACGGGATGGTGGACCTGGTGGTCCCCCGCCACCGCCTCAAGGCCACCCTGAAGAATCTTCTGGAACTGGTGTGGGAGGGGGGGTGATGTTTGTCACAGAGGTCTATTTAGAAAACTTCACGGTGTTTCGGAATGTGTTTCGGATGGAGTTTCCGGATGCTCCCGGCCTGCATATTTTCACGGGGGTGAACGCCTCGGGGAAAACCCATCTTCTTCAGGCCATGTATGCGGCCGTCTCCCTGGCACGAAAACGAGAGCCTGGTCTGGGAGAATGGCCTCCCTATGCCTTTGCAGAACGACTGGTTTCCGTTTTTCGTCCTTTCCCTGCGGACCTCGGGAGACTGGCGTTTCGCAAACAGGGAAGCATCGACGCCAGAATCGCTGTGCGTCGCGGGAAAAATTTGTGGCTGGAACTGGAATTTTCCAACCACACCCATGGTTATGTGGGGGAGCCGGATGGGGAGAAATCCGGGAATCGTCGAGGGAAACTGCAAACCCACGGACTGGAGGAATGGAGTGAACATCCTGTGGGAAGCGTGTTTCTCCCCGCGCAGGAAGTGCTGTCCTATGCCCATGGAAGCGTGCATACCGCCTATCGCATGGGCGTTGTTGCTCTTCCGGAACATCATGTGGAACTGATGGAAATGGCCATCTCTTCAGGTTTCAGCCCGGGGAAATATCCCCAAGTTCTTAAAAATATGCTTGAAAATCTGCAGGAAGAATTCGGGCGTGAAGTGGAGGTGGACCGGTCTCAGCAGAAAATCTTTGTTGTGGAAAAATACAGGAAGAAACTGGAAGTTCCCCTCGTTGCCGATGGAATCCGGAAACTGGCCCTTCTCTGGATTCTGTTGAAATCCCGGAGGCTGTCGGATGCATCCATCCTGTTCTGGGATGAACCGGAAGCCCACCTGCATCCTCGCTGGATCCGCCTGATCGCCCGGTTTCTCTTTTCCCTGGCGAAACAGTTTTCTCTCCAGGTTTTTGTGGCGACGCATTCTCCCGTGTTTTTGCAGGAGGTGGATTATCTTTGGAAACGACTGCTTGAAAACGGTCGGGGAAAAGAAAAGGGGAAATTCGGGGTGAAATTTTACGTTCTGGATCGAAAAGCGCGGAAAGGGATTGAGGTGTACAGTGCCGATCGTCTGGCAGAGCTCCAGCCGGACCCCCTGTATGATGTCCTCTGGGAGCTTTATGAAGAGACGCTTTGATCATGGGGAGGAAAAAACGGGGTGAGACCGTCTGCTGGTATGCCTGCGACCTCTACGGATCTGGATTTTCGGTTCGGTGTGAGAGAAAACCGGGGGTTACGGTGCATTCCATGGATATGATGCCGGGGAACCAGGGTCCTTCCGTGGATATGGTGATCCTGACCTGGCCTCCCCTTTCCAGGTCTGTAATTCTGCTTGAAGCGAAAAAATCTGTGGATTTCCGTCGGGAAAAACACGTCAAGAAAATTTGCAAACAGATGGAAGGGACCATGAGGTCTATGGAATGCATGCTGCCGGCATGCGAAAGGATCCACATGGTGATCCTGACCAGGGCAAAAGCGGCTGATAGAATTCCCGCTGGCTTATATGCTTATGCGTTTCGCAAAAAACTCCTTCAATGCGGGCTTCCTTTCCGTGTCGATCCGGACAACGTTCATCTCCTCCTTCTGGGAGGCGGGAAATCCAGACGCACAGTCCTGTTGGAAACGGTCACGCTTGACATCATTGACATAGAGGCCCATCATGGCGGAAGTGCGGCTTGAGCGGGTGACCAAGGCGTTTGGCGAGGTGGTTGCGGTGAAGGAGGTCTCCTTCACCGTTCCCGACGGCTCGTTCACCGTGATCCTGGGACCTTCCGGCTGCGGCAAGACCACCACCCTCCGGATGATCGCGGGCCTGGAGACGCCCACCTCCGGCCGGATTTATATCGGCGGCGAGGACGTCACGGACCTTCCGCCCAAGAGGCGGGACATCGCCATGGTGTTTCAGAACTACGCCCTCTATCCCCACATGACGGTGTATGACAACATGGCCTTCGGGCTGAAAATGCGCAAGATCCCCCGGGAGGAAATTAACCGGCGGGTGCGGGAGGCGGCCCGGATTCTGGGGCTGGAGGGACTTCTGGACCGCAAGCCCCGGGAACTCTCCGGCGGGCAGCGCCAGCGGGTGGCGGTGGGGAGGGCCATTGTCCGCCAGCCCAAGGTATTTCTCTTTGACGAGCCCCTGTCCAACCTGGATGCCAAACTCCGGGTGAAGATGCGGGCGGAGCTTGCCCGGATCCACCGGGAACTCCATGCCACGTCCGTGTATGTGACCCACGATCAGGTGGAGGCCATGACCCTGGGAGACCAGATCGTGCTCTTGAGGGATGGGGAGGTCCAGCAGGTGGACACGCCCCTGCGCCTCTACCATCAGCCCCGGAACCTGTTTGTGGCCGGTTTCATCGGATCGCCTTCCATGAATTTTCTGAAAGGCCGGGTGGAAGGCGGGCGTTTCGTTCATCCAGATTTCGTCCTGGACCTCCCCGAAACCAAACGATCCCGGCTGCTGCAGGGCGATGTGATTCTCGGACTGCGGCCGGAACATTTCACCCTGGCCCCGGAAGGACCCATCCGGGCGGTGGTGGAATTTGAGGAAACCCTGGGAAGCGAAATTCTTCTGTATGTCCGGCTCCCTCATGGAGATCCTCTCGTGGTGCGCATTCCTCCGGAGGACCCGCCGGAGGCGGGGGACACCGTGGTCTTCCGGGTGGAAGTCCACCGGGCCCATTTCTTTGACCCCCAAACGGAGGAAAATCTGACCTATGAGAAAACCCGGGAAGAGACTCCTGCTCTTTGACCTGGATGGGACGCTCATTCTTTCGGGCGGTGCGGGCAGCCGGGCGATGGACCGGGCTTTTCTGGAGCTTTTCGGGATTGAACATGCCGCCCGCCACGTGATCCCGGACGGCAAAACGGATCTTCAAATCCTCCGGGAGATCTACTGGAAAACCGTGGGGCCCGATGCGGACCGGCACCTCCCTGCCCTGCGGGAGGCCTATCTCCGGTATCTGGCCGAAGAGGTTCCGAAATCTCCGGGCTATCGGGTGCTTCCGGGGGTGGAGGAAACCCTCCATGCGCTGGCACAACGGGAGGATGTGGTCCTGGGGCTTGCCACCGGAAACCTGGAGGAAGGCGCCCGGATCAAGCTCTCCCGGACGGATCTCTGGCCCCTGTTCGCCGGTGGGG
>WFYF01000060.1 GCA_015490255.1 Caldifarciminota bacterium | reverse complement strand
CGCCCCCTGTGCCCCGGGTGCCCCGTCCGCCGCAAAACGTCATGCTCCCCGTGTCCCTGGACCTCGCAGCCCTCCTTTCCCCGTATTCCCGGGTGCTTGCGGTGGTGGGGGAGGATCTGCCGCCCCTGGCCCGGCGCTGGGTCCAGGAACTTTCCCGGATCGTGCCCGTTCTGGCCTCGCCCCTTTCGGAGGTGGCGGGCATCCGCACCTATGGCCTGGCGGCCCGTCATCCTGACCGGGAGGACCTCACTCCCGAAGCCGTGATCCAGATCGGGGCCCTGCCGCTGGACCGGGCGTTTCTGGCCTGGATGGAGACCTGGCCGGTGCAATGCTGGATCCAGATCGCCCTGGACGGGCGCTGGAAGGACCCCTTCCACCGGACCACCCACTGGATCCCGGAAGGCCTTCCCGATCCCCCCGAAGACCTCCCCACGGAAGCCTTCCGGAACCGGTGGCAGCAGGCCGACCGCGCCCTTTCTCACTGGCTGGGGCGGCGCCTTTCGGAAGAAGCGGGCGTGTGGGCCGGACTGGGACGTCTGCTCCGGATTCTTCCGTCGGAAGCCTGGCTCCACATCGGGGCCAGCCTCCCGGTGCGGGACCTGGAGATGGTGGCGGGGGCGGTCTCCCGTCTGCCCCGGGTGTGGATGAACCGGGGATTGAACGGCATTGACGGTCTGGTGTCCACGGCGGCCGGGGAGGCCCTTGCCGGCGGTCCGGGGATGCTCTGGATCGGGGACATGGCCTTTCTCCAC
The DNA here is from genome assembly GCA_015490255.1 of Caldifarciminota bacterium. GTDB lineage: Bacteria > Hydrothermota > Hydrothermia > S141-80 > S141-80 > S141-80. The sequence continues at coordinate 3,710 of WFYF01000060.1, read as the reverse complement.
GACCTGGGGGGGCTGGTGGCCCTGAACCGGCTCCGCCCGCCTCTGCTCGTCGTGGTGGTGAACAATCAGGGCGGACGGATCTTCGAGGAACTCCCCATCGCGGAACATCCCGACATCCTGGTCCCCCATCTCATCGCCCCCCACGAACTGGACCTGGCCGCCATCGCCGGGAGCCTGGACCTTCCGGCCCGGCGGGTGGAACAGGTGGAGGACCTGCTTTCGGCGGTCCAGGATCTGTGGAAGGACCTCCCGGCCGTGGTGGAGTTCCGGGTGGATCCACAGGAAGAGCGGGAACGGCGGGAGAAGATGCTGGAGGCCCTCCGGACCGTCCCGCTCTGAAAAAAGATCCCTCCCCGGTTCTGTTTCCCCGGGCAAGCCGCACTGCGCCGGGATGACCGTCCTGATTCAAGGCTGGGTTGAATATGGACGGGGACCTGCGCCATATCCAAGGCAGCGTTGAATACACTCCGAATGTCCTCCCTTGAACGTTCACGCCTGAAGAAATATTCTGCTTGCAGAAAGGAGGCGGACCATGCGACACTGTCTCCTTAAGAGGCGGGGGGGGTATGCGAAAAATCCTGCTCTCGCTGTGGTGTTCCCCTGATCCCACACGGCAAGCTATGAGCGGTGTTTTTGTTGCCGGCCTGCTTCTTTCTTCCCTGACCCTTCAGGGATTTGCGGGAAAGAAGGGCGTGATGCTCACTTTTGAGGCTTTCCATCCGTCGGGGATTGAAGAAGTGGGCCTGGTGTTTCTCCCCGCACGGGGCAAATCTTCCGGCGATCCCCTGGCCCGGAGCGTCTGCATGGCTTCCGGAAAAGCCCTCTCCCTCTGCGCCCGGGCCCACACGGTGCGGGTGATGCGCTTTCCTCTGCCACCAGTGGAACTGAAGGATGTGGTGCCATAAACACCCCAGGCAATTCCTGTAAGGAATTGCCTGGGGACCCCTTGAAAAAAAGCCGCACACTTCTCGTAGGGAATTGTGCGGGGGGATTTGGAAAATACGTTGGAGCATTCCCGGAAGGGCCCGGGGTAGAGAAGATACTCCTTAATTCGGAGGTTTTGCGCAGTTTCCTTCAAACAACCGTGCGACAAAAAGGGGCCACAGGCTTTTATGGCTCGTGATCCCACACCACCGCGCTGCAGAAGGCATCCAGGGTTTCGCCCCGGCCCACAGCGTTTTCTGACGTTATGCCCCGGGCCTGGCCCTCACCTGGAGGATGCGGGACGGCACCGCATCCGGTCCCGGAACCTCCATCCGCACCTCCAGCGTCCAGATCACGGTCTCCTCCGGAGGGAGCAGCTTTTCCGGTGAAGGCAGAAATTTGCGCAGGGAACCGGGAACCTTTTTTCGGACCTGTTCAAGCGCCCAGGCGCGGGTAGCCTCGGAAGTGGGATGCGTGCCGGATGGTGGAAGATCCTCCGGCAGGGTGAAGGAAACCTCCAGATGGGCTCCGTCCAGTCCCCGGATCACCTCCCGGGGCGAGACTTCCCGCTCGGTGGACCATATGGGGAGGGTCTCTGTGGTCCAGCCGTTGGCAGTCCGATAGGTGATTTGGACGTTGCAGGTCAGGCGGACGCGCACCCGTTGAAAGGGACGGCGGGGAAGGGTAATCCGGGCGGAGAACGTTTCTCCGAGGGACAGGGGTTCGTCCACCGCGATCTGAATGGGAGCTCCCCGGAAACGGCGCAAAAGCATGGTTCCGCCAGCCCCCAGTACCCCAGCGCCAACGAGAACCACAGCCACACCCACAATCCCCATGACGCCCATCTCCCCGTCCTGGAATCGGGAGATCGTCTCCAGCGTGAGGGGAAGGGTCATGAGCAGCCAGAGCACGCCAAACACGGTGAGAGCCCATGCGGGGAGGTCCTGGGGGACCATCCGGTTACGGAACAGCGCATAGGCGATCAGACCTCCTCCCATGAGGGCGAAGGTCAAGCCGAACACCAGAAAGAAGAGAGCGGTGGGCACGAAACCGGTTTCCAGCACGCTGAAGGAAGGGTCTCCCGGTCGCACCCGGACCGGAACGGGGCTCCCCGGTGTATACCGGGAAACAACCTTCTGAGCCCAGTAGTTGCTTCCGCTCAGGGAGCCTCCCACCCAGATGCGATCGGAGGTGTAGGTTTTCCCCCGATAGGTGTAGCGATAGCGGACCACCGGACGGTAAGAGACGTCATCTCCCCGGACTTCCCGAACCTCAGAGGAGAGGACCACCCCCTGCACGGTCGGCCAGCTCCGGGCCTGGAGGGACAGGAAGGCTTCTTCCACACCGATGCCCAGGACGAACATGCCGATCAGGAAAAACAATGAGGCAAACGCCACCAGAGCCCTCTGACCTTTTGCCTGGAGCCAGGCCAGGAACACCGCCACAGCGGCCACAAGCAGAAACACCCACCGCATGCTATCCCTCCCGCAACACGGTCCAGAGAACCGCAAGTCCCAGCAACATCCATCCTGCCCCCACCACCAGAGGGAGCAAAATCCAGAAAAACCCCAGAAGGCTTCCATCCCAGCTCTGGAGCACCGCCCAGATCACCAGCCCTCCCAGCCCGACAGAAGTTCCACCGAATATCAGGCGATTTTGCTTTGGCGTGCGGGGCTGACGGGGGCGGGGAAGGAAGGGTGCGAGGAGCAGAAAAATCCCCACCAGCGTGAAAACTCCGCCGGTTGCAAGGGGGAAAACCGTTTCAGAAGGAAGCCCCGGACGGAGCACGGCCGCGTCGGGTTGATCCGGGTCCACGCGGACGCGAATCTGGCTGCCCGGCGGGTATGCGCGGACAACCCGGCGAGCCCATCCATAGGGCCCGGCCGGTGGGGGAACCGTCCAGATCCGCGTGGAGGTTCGTTCCGTGCCGTCAAATGTGTAAGCATAAACGACATGAGGCCGATAGAGGGTTCCTTCGGGGGCCAGCACGCGCTGGACTTCCGAGCGGAGAACCGTTCCGGTCACCGTGGGCCAGCGGAGGGCTTCAAGGGAGTGAAGCAGCGCGGGAAATGTCCGGCTCATCACGAAAAGACCGAAACCCAGAAACAGCGTGGGGAACGCCCAGTAGACGCGCCCTCCCTGCCGGGGGGCACGTCCACCACGTTCTCCGGATCCATGAGCGTGCAAACCGGCCTCCCCTTCAAGCGTAGAGGATCGCCGGGGGCCGGTCAAGGGGTGGTGTATGGTTGTATTCGGAGGGGACAGCCCCCCATACGGCTTTCCTCGGAAAACCGCATGGGGGATGCCAGCCACGCCCGGGAAAAGGAAATCAGGGACTCACTGCCCCTCCGATTTCCACACTTCCAGCCAGTCCGCAACCTTCCGGAGGGTCTCCACCATCCGGGGGACGGCGGCGATCAGCCGGGCATCGGCCTCACAGCGGGCCACACCGCCCTCCTCATAATCGTACATCCCCACCACCGTCTCCCCCGTGGACAGGCTCACAATCTCCCGCCACCACTCGGGATCTCCATGGACATGGAGCGTCTTTCCCGCCCACGGGTGATCTTTGCCATACCAGGCGGTCACCTGATCCGGCGGGATCACGGAAAGCAGGGGAAAATAGTTACAGTGGGGACACCGCTCTCCTTCACCCAGAGCCGCCAGGAAGGGCATGCACACCGCCCAGGGCCCCGGTGTGGTTCCCTCCGCCAGGGCCAGAAGGTCACGAATTTCTTTGAGGAGTTTCAGAAGGGCTTCGGGAACCTGTTCCATCCCGCCACCTC
>WFYF01000059.1 GCA_015490255.1 Caldifarciminota bacterium | reverse complement strand
GGGTATACACCTCCTCTCCATGGAACTCCACCACCGTCCCCGGAGGTGCGTCTGCCTTCACCGCGTCCACAACCAGGAGATGGGTGGTCTCTTCCAGGAAGAGGAGGAGAGCAAGTCCCCGCGTGCCTCCGTCCAGGAGCTCCACTTCCGCGGGCCAATCCTTCTCTTCCAGCGCCTCCAGAATATGGAGTCCAACACCTTCATCCCCGAGGAGCCGGTTTCCAACGCCCAGGATGGTGATCTTCATTCCCCGGTTTCTTCAAGTTCCGAAAGTTCGCTTTTGAGGACGAACTTGTAGCCGCTGATCATGGTGTCCACCTCGGTGGTCCGGGAGAGGATCACGGTATAGACGACCAGGTAAAGATGAACCACGATGAAAACGCCAAAGAGCCACAGCAACCAGTGGTGAAGGAAGTGGACCTGGTTCAGGTTTCCGCCGAACAGGCCGAGTCCCCAGGCGGCGATGGCCCGCCAGAAGGGTGTGTACTGGGCTGCCGCATACATGGTGAATCCGGTGAGAAGGGCGAAGGCCACCGCGAGATACACGAACACATAGATCACGTTGGCGAGGGGAGAATGGCCGGTGTAGACCCGAAAGCGTCCCCGGGGATACAGGAGATCCCGGATCTCTTCCGCCATCGCCCGCCACTGCCAGCCCCGCAAAGGAAGCATGTGCCACCATCGGGCGTAACGGTTCCCCACAAATCCCCAGTAGAGTCGCAGGAGAAAGGCAGCGAGCAGGAGGTAGCCAGCGGCGAAGTGCAGGAACCGGATGGTGCCGAACTCAAACAGGGTGGCCGCGTCACCGGGGGCGGAAAACCGGGGGTTGCCAATGAGGTAACCTGTGATCCAGAGCACCACGATGCTGAATGCCATCACCCAGTGGCTCAGGCGGACCGGTGCCTCCCATACCTTCCGGAGGATCAATTCATCTCGTCCGGTGCGTATCGTTGTGGCCATGGCAGGCCTCCTATTGCACCCGAACCCGGACGATCTCCCGGCCTTCGGGATCATATACGTGGGCGGCACAGGCCATGCATGGGTCAAACGAATGCACGGTTCTCAGAATCTCCAGAGGTTTTTTGGGGTCGTGGATGGGCGTGCCGGCCAGGGCGGCTTCATAAGGCCCGGGCTGCCCTTTCGCGTCCCGGGGTCCTCCGTTCCAGGTGGAGGGAACCACCACCTGGTAGTGGGCGATCTTCCCGTCCCGGATGGTGACCCAGTGCCCCAGCGCACCGCGGGGGGCCTCCATGGGACCGAAGCCCCGGGCTTCCCGGGGCCAGGTGGAGGGATCCCACTTCGCGTTGTTGAAGGTGCTGGTGTTCCCGGATCTGATCAGGCCGATGATGTGATCATAAAGCTCTGTGATGTAATCTGCCATCACCCAGGTCTCAATGCCCCGGGCGGCGGTGCGACCCAGGGTGGAGAAAAGGGCCGTCACGGGAACACCGAGTTTCCTGAGGGCAAAGTCCACCTTTTCTTTCACCGAGGGATGCCCCTTGGCATAGGCCACAAGCATCCGGGCCAGAGGACCGACTTCCATGGCGTGTCCCCGCCACCGGGGGGCCTTGAGCCAGGAGTATTTGCTGTCCACGTTGAGGTGGTCATAGGGAGGTTCGGGCCCGGTATATTCGGGTTCGGTCTCCCCTTCAAAGGGATGAAGGAGGGTCTCGTCTCCCCGGGAGTACCGGTACCAGGAATGGGCCACCGCCTCCTGGACCTGTTCGGGATCCTTCGGATCCACGTCGTGAACGGTGGAAAGGTCCCGGTTCAGGATGGCTCCACGGGGAAGGAAAAGGGAGTCCACATCGGAGGTCTGACCGGCAGGCAGCTCCCCATAGGCCAGGAAATTGCCCACGCCTCCGCCCCACTGCGCCCAGTCTTTATAGAAAGAGGCAATGGCCAGAAGGTCCGGGATGTACACCTCTCTGACAAAGGCCACCGCCTGATCAATGTGGGATTTGATGACTGAAAGGACTTCAGCGTTGATCACGCTGGGGGAGGAGAGGTTCACGGAGACCGGAACCCCGCCCACCAGGAAGTTGGGATGGGGATTCTTCCCACCCAGGAAGGTGTGGATCCGGATGATGTGACGCTGCCAGTCCAGGGCTTCCAGATAATGGGCCACCGCCAGCAGGTCCACTTCGGGGGGGAGTTTGTAGGCCGGGTGATCCCAGTAGGCGTTGGCGAAAATCCCCAGCTGGCCGGATTCCACGAACTTTTGCAGTTTCTTTTTGAGTTCCGCAAAATATCCTGGAGAGGCGTTGGGCCAGCGGGAAATGGACTGGGCGATCCGGGCGGTTTCCTTTGGGTCTGCCCTGAGGGCGTTGGGGACGTTCACCCAGTCCAGGGCATGGAGATGATAGAAGTGCATGGTGTGGTCATGGATATACTGGGTGGCGATCATCAGGTTGCGCAGGGCCTGGGCAAGGGGCGGGATTTCAATGTCCAGCGCGTCTTCCACCGCCCGGATGGAGGCAAAGGCGTGCACGGTGGTGCACACCCCGCAGATCCGCTGGGTGAAGGCCCATGCATCCCGGGGATCCCGGCCTTTGAGAATCAGCTCCACCCCCCGCCACATGGTGCAGGAGGCATACGCGTTTTTAATCTTCCCGTCCTTCACCTCCGCTTCAATGCGGAGGTGCCCCTCAATCCGGGTGATGGGGTCCACCACGATCCGTGCCATGATGGTCCTCCTTATCCTTCATCGGATTCGGGAGATTCCTGTTCGGCCAGTTCATCGGCCTTCCGTTCGGCCCGGCGGACCAGACCCGTATAGATGGCGTGGGCCACGATGCCGGCACCGGTCAGACCCACCGCGACCTTGCCCACCTGATCCGCCCGGGCCTCCACCCCGAAGCCTGCCGCGAGAGGAATGCGGTGATAGAAGGGCGTGAATTTATCCCAGAAATCCCGCTCAGAGCACCCCAGGCACGGATGTCCGGCTTTTACCGGCCAGCTCGCTGCAAGGTTCCAGCGCCACGACGCACAGATGTTATAGGTTTCTGGGCCCTTGCATCCCACCTTATAGAGGCAGTATCCCTGTCGGGCACCGTAATCGTCAAAACGGACCACAAACTGACCGGCGTCAAAGTGGGGCCGGCGCTCGCAGGTGTCGTGAATGCGTTTGCCATAAGCGAATTTCGGGCGGTTCTGGGCGTCCAGTTCGGGCAGGCGTCCGAACACAAGATAATGCACCAGAATCCCCATGAGCACATCCGGGTTGGCGGGACAGCCCGGAGCGTTGATCACGGGTTTTGTGCGGATGATGTCTTCCACCGCCACTGCCCCTGTGGGGTTGGGATTTGCTCTGGGCAGGCCTCCGAAGGCCGCGCAGGTGCCCACCGCCACAAAGACCAGGGCGTAGGGTTCGATCTCCTTGAGGATCTGGAGGGCGGTTTTCCCGGCGATAGTGCAATACACGCCCCCGTCTCTCGTGGGAATGGAACCTTCCACGACCACGATCGCCCTGCCCCGATTCTCTTCAAGGACCCGCCGTCGGGCCTCTTCAGCCTGATGACCTGCCGCGGCCATGAGGGTTTCGTGATAGTCCAGAGAGATCGCCTCCAGAACCGCCTGGGCCACTGACGGTGAGCTGGCCCGGGTGAAAGATTCGGTGTTTCCAGCGCAATCCTGAAACTCCAGCCAGATCACGGAGGGTCTGCGCTGTTTTACCGTGTTTTCCACCGCTTCGGCAATGCGCGGGATCATGGAGTCCGACAGACCCAGAAGGACCGCCATGCGTCCGCAGAAGCGCAGAAACTCTCTCCGGCTGACCTGGCGATCCAGAAAAGATCGCCTTTCCAACCTTTCCATAATTCTGAGAGCATCCATAATGCCCTCCTTGTTACAGAAAAATTATAATCCTAAACCGTCGCGGGAAGCAAGTGACTTCACGGGTTCTCTCCTAAGAAATCCAGTTTCTGACACTTCCGGAAATCACAACAGTTTCATTTTTATGACTTAACCG
>WFYF01000058.1 GCA_015490255.1 Caldifarciminota bacterium | reverse complement strand
TGCTGCTTCTCGTCTTCCCGGCCGCCGCCTCCACCAGCTATGAATATGTTCAGTTCGCCTTTGACGGAAAGATCACCCTGGTTTTCGCCCTGGCGCTGTTTCTGACGAAGGCTTTCGCCACCGCCTTCACCATCACGAGCGGCGGCAGCGGGGGCACTTTCGGGCCTTCCGTGGTGATGGGGGCCATGATCGGCACGGTGATGGGGCATCTGTTTCATGCCCTGTGGCCGGCGCTGGTGCCCTCCGTTGTGCCTTTTACCCTGATCGGGATTGTGGGGTTTTTTGCTGCCGGTGCCAACGCCCCCATCGCCTCGGTGTTCATGGCTCTGGAGCTCACCGGACATTACGGAATGCTGGTTCCCGCGCTGTTCGTGGCCACTCTGAGCTATCTTCTGGGAAGCACCTGGGGACTCTATGCCCATGCCCAGGTTTTTTCCCGTCTGGATTCTCCGGCCCACGCAGCGGACTTCATCAACATCCTCCGCCGGATCCGCATCCAGGACGTGACGCCACGCCGGTGCGAGGTGTTTCTCTATGAAAACGAGCCGGTGGAAAAAGCTCTGCACCGTGCGGCGGAGATCAACCCCGAGCAGGAATGTCTCCCGGTTCTGGACCCTGAAGGGAAACAGGTGGTGGGCTATGTGTTCGGGCGGGACCTCCGGAAAGCCCTGTGGGAAGGGGTGCTGCACGGCGTGGGACCTGCGGTGCTGGTGGAGGATGCCCTGCACCAGGACACCCCCACCCTGTCTCCGGAAGATACCCTGGAGCGGGCCATGCAGGTGTTCTTTACCTCCGGGCTGGATGAGCTGCCCGTGGTGGACGGAGAAGGAAAGCTCCTGGGTCTTCTCCACCGCTCCGACATTCTGGAAGCCTATCGCCGGCGGCTGGAACGGGCCCGGTAACCCTTGACTCCGGAAGGCGACAGAGACCGGATGTCCTTCTCCGTGTCCGCACCCATCAACATTCTCAAGGGTAAGGAGCAAATCCCGTTTCCGAAACGACGGAGGGTATGGGCCTCCCCTCCCGGCGGCGTGAGGCGCAGGCAGGTTCTCTGACCATGGCCTATAATTATCCCATGCGCGAAGCCGTGATTTCCCGGACTCTCAAACGTCTTGTTAGAGACGAGATCTTCCACCGGGGGAAGACCTATGCCCGGGAAGGCCGGGTGCGCACCCACACCCATCACATCATCTCTGAAAATGATCAGAACGTGATCCACATGGAGGGCACGGTCCGGGGGTCAGCCCACAGGTTGTATGAAGTCTCCCTCACCCTCACCGAGGACGGAGATTTTGTGGAGGCCACCTGCACCTGCCCCTTTTTCGCGCGGGGCTATTTATGCAAGCACATCGTGGCCCTGGGGCTTGCGGTAGAAGCCTCCCTTCAAAAGCCTGCAGCGCCTGCGAGTCATGTCCTCGGCCTGGAGATCCTGGACCGCCAGACCCGGCTGCTCCTTATCCCCATACACAACCGGGAAGCATGGCGCAGCGAACTGGAGCACGTCCTTCCGAAACCGGGGATGCGGATCTCCACCCGGAGGATCAAAGAGCCCCCGCCCTGCGTGAACCTTTCCCCCGAAGAGGCTCGGGAGGTGTTCACCCTCCACCGGAAAAGAAAACTACTGGGGTCCCTTCACCGTTTCCCCAACTTGCCCGTATGGATCACCGCTTCCCCCAGCCTTTATGCATGGCTTTCCTTAATCCGGGTGCCCCTCATCCCCCTCTGGCCCCTCCCCGGCGTTCTGAGTTTTGTGCTGGACGTGGAGATGAAACCAGAGGGGCCGGTGCTGAAGGTGGGGATCCGGGCCGGGGAGCGCCTGATTCCGAAAGAAGCGCTTCAAGAGTTTCCTATTGTGGACAACCGGACCGTCCTTCTCACAGAAAAGAACCGTCTGGTGTTTCTCTCCCGGGAGTGGAGCGAGCTCTGGGAAGACCTGGTCCACTTTGCCCAGTTTTACCAGAAAACCCTGGATCGGGCGGACGTTTCACCGGAAGTGGTGCTCCACACGGAGGTGATCCCCGAGGCGCTGGCGCGCTGGTATATGATCCATCCGGAGGTGGAACTGTTCCCCAGCCTGCCGCTGGAAGTTGCCCGGGTGGATCGTTCACCCCGCCCCCGGCTGATGGTCCGGTGGGACCCGGAAAAGGGCCTCATAGCCCATTTCCGCACCGTGTTTGACGAGGAAGACACCAGCTTGAAGCGTTCCCGGTTCCCGTGGTTCTACGACTTTGACCGCTGCATTGTGGTCACCCGGAAGCTGTGGCGTTATCTTGAGGCCCCCTGCGATCTGCGGAGGGCAGAATGGATAGACCGTCTGGCTTCCCGTGAGACCGGGCTGAAACGGACCCGCTGGGGACTGCAGCTTCGCAAAGGGGTCTCGCCTGAGAAGTTTCTCGTGGAACATGTTCCGAAGATCGCCGCCATGGGGGTGGAGGTGGTGGGCCTGGAGGACCTGCCCCTTCGGGTGGTCCGGGAAACCCCTCGCATCAGGCTCTGGGTCCGTTCCGGCGTTGACTGGCTTGCCGGGGAGGTGCGCATCGGAAAGTACCGGTATACCCTTCAGGATTTCCTCAAGCTCTTTGCCCGGGCTCCCACAGACCATCATCTGATCCCCCTTTCCGATCACGAGCTGGGTGTGATTCCCGAATCCGTCCGGCGGTTCTTACGGTGGATCCAGCGGATTTCCCGGATGGATCGGGAGGTGGCCCTCCATCTCCTGCACCAGGCTGACCGGACGGAGGAGCTGGAATTCCCCGTGGAGCTTCCGGAAATCCGCCCCGAGCCCCACGATCCGGAGG
>WFYF01000057.1 GCA_015490255.1 Caldifarciminota bacterium | reverse complement strand
GTTCTATTATGACCTGCCCATCGGATCGGTGGTGTCCACACCGGGCCGGATTGATACCTTTATCACCACGGGGGACGGCAATCCCGAGGTGCTCAATGCCCAGTATGCGGGCAAAGACTGGAACACGGGCTATCGCCGCTGGCTCTTTGCCGTGGGGGGGCCCTTCCCTTATTTCCCGGATCTCAAGTTTTATGTCTCGGGGGATCTTCTGAACTCCAACGGGCGGTTTCCGGGCTTTCCCACCAATCAGGACGGTCTTCAGTGGAAGGTCACTTGGACGCCCAGCACCAAACTGAAGCTGTTCACAAGCGGCATTTACAACTTCATCCGGAACATTCCCTATGACCCTCAGTTTCGGCTTGCTCCCACAGGTACGGTCCTTCGCACTTCTCTGCGAAAACAGTTCGTGTTCGGATTTAACTATCTTTTTAATCCCACCACCTATCTTGAGGTGAGGGGAGGGCGGTTTGTCACGAAACTCCGTTTGAACGACTCTGAAGATCTGGACAAGGATGGGGTGGACGACTGGACGGATCTGGACGGAGACCAGCGTCCTGAGGTGGATCCGGGCTGGCTTGACTATCTGGTGCGGGCTGGATATCTGAATCAGGTTCAGTATGACCAGCTGGTTGCCGGGGCCACGGAGGAGAACGGACGTCTGGAACTCAACGCCTACTGGTGGGAGGTGGATGGGCTCTATCCCAGCTTTGTTTTTCAGCGGTCCAACATTGACTTTCTCCTGGTGGATTTTGTGAATCCCCAGACAGGGCAGCGCGAGAAGGCTTATGTCCCGACGTTCTGGATTCAGGACACGCTGCTGTTCTTCGGGCAGGACACGGTGACAGACTTCTCCATCGTGAGCGATCCGGAGATGGACAGCCTGGTGGCGAACCAGTATATCCCCGACGATTGGACCCGGGACCGTACGGTCTGGCATGAAGATTCTTCAGAGATCTGGAGTTTTCGGGCGGACTTTGTTTCGGCTTTCCGGCGCATTCACACCTTCAAAACCGGGGTGGTCTTTCGTCAGCACCGCATCTGGCGGAACAGCATTGACTATGCTTCCGGAGGCAACATTTACGTGGATATCGTGGATGTGAGCCCCCGGGAGTTCGCCTATTACATCCAGGACAAGGTGGAATATGAGGGGCTGGTGGCCAACATCGGGCTGCGTTTTGACTATTTTGACCCCAATGCCCTGTATCCACCTGTTCTGGATTCCACAGACCTTTCCAGCCTGGTGTCTTATGTGGACTTCCGGCGCTATCCGGAGGGAGGTCCCCAGGCCCTGGACTCCACCAAACTGGTCCGGGCAAAACCCAAGTGGCTGGTGAGTCCCCGTATTGGGATCTCCCATCCTTTCACGGAGCGGGATGTGCTCCACTTTACCTACGGTTACTATTTCCAGATTCCCCAGATGGCCCGGCTCTATTCCAACATGACCTACTGGTTTACCGGGGCCTTTCCTATCCTGGGGAATCCGAACCTGCGTCCGGAGCAGACGGTGTCCTTTGAGGTGGGTTTCCGTCACGCCTTTGACCCCTACACCATGGTGGACATCACCGCCTTTCAGAAGGACATCCGGGATCTGGTTCAGAGCAACATGACCACCCTGCCCAACCGCCTGAATGTGACGAGTTACTACAACGCGGACTTTGCATCCTCCCGCGGGATTGAATTTGAGTTTGAGCGGCTCTATGGCGCACCATTCCTTCCGGACTTCAGCCTCCGAGCCAATATCACCCTCATGCGAGCCACGGGAACCTTTTCCAGCCCAACGGACCGCTATGTCCTTCAGTGGGCGGGGATCCCCCTGGCGTTCAATGAGGAACTTCCGCTGGACTGGGATCGGCCCATCCAGGTCAACGTGATCCTGGGATACCGGAAGAGCTTTAACAGGGTTCTCGGGGGTGGTCTGTCCTTCCAGACTCTGGGGGCCACGGTTACCTATCAGTACCACTCCGGGGACCCCTGGAGTCCGCCCATCCGGGATCGGGCCGTTGCATTGCAACAAACCAACTCCCTTCGCATGCCCCCGGTTTCAACGACGGACCTCCACGCCTATCTCACTTTCGGGATCGGGAAGGTTGGTCAAATTCGTCTTTACACCAACATCTATAACCTGCTCAACAGCCGCACCCCCATCGCTTTTGCGAACCGGGATTACTACTATGCCTTTGGTTATGATCCCGAGACGGGAGAACATACCAATCCCGCTGCAGCTGAAGGTGCGGAGCGTGATCCTACGTTTCGTCTGCGTCCCCGGCGTGGCGAGATTGGCGTGGAAATCTCACTCCAGTATTGAAAGAAAGGAGGTTCGGCATGATGCGTCCTTTGAGGAGTAACCTTTATGTTCTGGCGCTTATGCTGGCTGTGGTGGATCCGGGCGTTGCGCGCCCCCGAAACGCCGGGGTTGGCCTTGCCGGCCAGGGGCGGGGGACGGATCCGGTCCCCACGGCCCGTCCCAACCGGGCGACCATAGTGATGGACAAGGGGGAGCTCTGGAACACGGAGTCCAACTTCGGGTCCATCGGTGATCCGAACTCTGTGCAGCCTTCCTATTCCTGGCCCGGAGGAACCCCGGGAGTGAACAACTACTATCAGTGGGAGGGCCGGCTCTGGCTCGGGGCTGTGGTTGGAGGGGTGAAGTATGTGACCCAGGCGGAGTACAGCGCGTGGGAATGGGGGCCCAGCGAGGAGAATGATCCGGCGACCGGCTTTAAATACATCGGCCCGGGGAAGGGGGCTCTGGATGTGGTGCGCGTCTTTGACGATTTCTCGGACAACCCGTACAACACCGGGGGACGGCATCTGGGGGTGAAGATCCTTCAGCGAACCATGCAGTGGCCCAACGAGCCCTACAACGACTTCCTGGCCAACGAATTCTATATCACCTATGATCCCTCCAAGGCCGACGTGCCGGGTGCGGGGCCGGTGCTGGATTCCGTGTTTGTCACCATCGTGTTTGATTCCGATGTGTGTGGTGGTGATGCGTCCAACCCCCACATTGACGACCTGGTGGCCTTTGATGGAGACACGAAGGGAGACTGGGGCCCGCTGATGCTGGGGGGCATGGAAGACACGCTGGCGGTGCTGTCGGACACCACCATCGTGTGTGGCTATTCTCCCTGTGACGGTGTGCCGGATGGATATTTCATCTGGGGTGACGACCCGGTGGAGAAGGAAATCACCGCTCGCTGGGCGGCGAACACCGGGAACCCCATGCCCGACAGTCAGCAGCTGGTGATCTATGATGAGAGTGGCAACGTGGCCCAGACGCTGGGCTATTATTATTACGCCATACCCCGGAACATGTCCTATATCTATGATGGGGACGATCCTGCGGCGCCCGGAGACGACACGGGGGAGGGAGGCACCTGTGCCGGTTACATCGGTGGTCTCTGGATGTATGCGCCGCCCAGCCCCAACGACTCTGTCGGTCCGATGGGATTCCGCATCATCCAGCCCAATGCCCACCAGTGGTGGAACTGGGAGAGCGACCCCGCGTCCGATCCGGAGCGCTATCAGTATATGATGGGCCAGCATCCGGCCACGAAGTTCCGGAAATATGGCCCCCATCCTTACGACCTGGGGGCGAGCGAGTTTGACTATCGTTTCCTCCTTTCTGTGGGACCTTTCAGCCTGGCTGCGGGAGAAACGCTGAAGCTGGTGTTTGTCGGCGCGGTGGGACAGGGGCTTTCCGGTGGCGTGGATCCCAAGTGGCGCCCGGGGAATCCGTGGCTTCCCGGACTTCGCCAGGTGATGGAACGGGCCCTTCAGGCTTATTACAGTGGTGCCCAGGTCAGCGACCCCGCCCATCCTTCGGATCCGGATGCCGATCTCCACTGGCAGATTCCCGTTCCGCCCCCCTCGCCCACGTTGAGCTATTCTGCTGCAGACACGGTGAAACTCGTTTGGGATAACATTGCCGAGGTGACGCCGGATCCGGTCAAGGGAGTGGTGGACTTTGCGGGATACGCCATTTACCGGGCGCTGTATGGGCCGACGTTCACGGATCCACCCATTGCAGTGATGTTTGCCCCTTCTCTTTCCCAGGCCGAGAAGGACGCCATTCGGTCCCAGTTTGGCTGGGAGAACGTTCCGGAAGTTCCATTTTCCCGGGTATACAAAGACGCAGAAGCTCCGCCAGGATTCCCGCTCTTTTATGCAGTCACGGCTTTTGACTGGGATCCTGCCAAGCAGGTGAGCGTGGAGTCCTCCAAGGACAACTATCGCAAGAGCGAGACCGGCGCCCCCACACCGGTCTATCTGGGGACTCCGCCTGGTGACACCACGACCACGAACTGGAAAGAAGCTGTTCGTGTGGTGCCCAACCCCTTCCGGGGCAGTGTGCCCTGGTCCAAGACAGCCCTCCTGAACGAGATTGAATTTCAGAACCTGCCTCCGGTGGCACGGATCACCATTCTGACGCTGGACGGTGATATTGTTCAGGTGATTGATCACAACAACGGCACGGGTTCGGAGCGCTGGGACCTTCTCAACCGGAACGGCGAGCGGATTCGCACCGGCATCTATTATTATCGTGTGGAAACCCCCTCCGGGGACTATGTAATCAAGAAGTTCCTGGTGTTGCGCTAAAGGAGGTTGGACGATGCGTCGCATCTTTCTGGTTTTGACCATGGTGGGCCTGGCCTGGGGGCAGGAGACTTCCGGTCTGGCCTTTGGCCGGGTGGGCTCGGCGGGGGCGGAGTTCCTTTCGGTGGAGCTGTCGCCCCGGGCTGAAGGCCTCGGAGGAGCCTTTACCGCGGCGGTGCTGGACCCCTCGTCTCCCTTTGGTAACCCGGCGGGGGTGAACTATGTGAATGAGCGAAGCCTGTTTGTTTCCGTGCTGCCCTACTGGGTCTCCACCTATTTCGGCGGAATTTCCTATGTTCATCCCCTGGATCCCTATCAGCGGATTTACGGATTTGCCCGTTTCATGAACTCGGGAGGGTTTGAAGGCTATTCGGTGCTGGATGACGGGACCATTCAGGATCTTGGGACCTTTTCGGTGTCGGACATCGCGGCAGGCGTGGGGTACGCCCGGCGCTATACAGACCGGGCGGTAATGGCCGTTCAGGTCAAGACTGTGTATGAGCGGTTTGGGGACTTTACCTCTGCCCTCGGGGTAGCCATTGATGTGGGTTCGGTGTATGACCTGAAGTGGAAGGGATTCCGGTTTGGCATGGCCATGCGCAATCTGGGGCCTGACCTTCGTCCCGGGGGCAAAAAATACGTGTATCGCACGGAAACGGAGGAATCCTTTGATCCCTATCCTCTTCCTCTGACGTTCCGTCTGGGTGTGGCTATGAACCCGATTGAGGATGAGGTTCAGCGGCTCACGGTGGCGGTGGATCTGGAGCACCCCAACAACCAGGCGGAGCGCTTCTTTTTCGGGGCGGAATACGCATATGCCGGCACGTTTTTCCTGCGTCTGGGCTATGCGACGGGATATGGCGGTGTGGAGAACTCGTGGTTGAACAACGTGGTTCGTGCTGGCTTTGGTTTCCGGGTTGGTCAGTTTCAGATTGACTACAGTTTCACCGATGCCCGGTATATGGATGGGCTTCACCGGATTGGCTTTTCGCAGGTCTTTGGACAGGGAGGTGGCCAATGAAACGTTTCTTTCTCTTCGGACTTGTGTTGGGGGCGGCGGCCTGTGCCCCGAAGGCGGAGAATCCCGAGATTATCGGCGTGACCTTTGACCGCCTTTTTGAGGAGGGCTGGCAGGCTTATGCCCGGGGAGATTATGCCACGGCGGAGGCCAAGTTTGACTCCATTCTGAAATATGTGGATGCCACCCGTCCGGAGATTTACCTTGCCCTTTCTCTCGCGCAGGTTCCCCTTTCCAAGTTTTCAAACGTTCAGGCCAATGCGAGAATTGCGCTTTCTCTGATCGGAGAACCCTTTGATGTTCGGGAAACCCTGCTGGTTGCAGATACCCTTCAGGATCAGGCAGGTCCTGAACTGGAAGCCCGTCTGATTCTTTCCGACCCCTTTATTCCCGTAGGGGCCCAGGTGTTTCAGGAAGGCATGTGGTGGTTGAATCTTCGTCTTCTGGATGCGACGGACCGGACCCTGGCCGATGGACTGGCGCAGGGCCAGGTTCCCCTAGGGTTCGTCGGAGAGACTGTGGCGTTTCTCATGAGGGGATGGAACGGGGAGACGCTTTATGTGGCGTTTCCGGATCCGGTGGGTGGGGTGATCTCCACCTATCCCTATGTGGATTCAACCACCGTTGTGGGGTTCACGGTAGAGACGCTTTATTACGTCCCGGGAGAAACTCTGGTGGTGGACACGGTGTATGAGTTTCAGACGGTCTCCATTGATCGGGTGGTGGACTTCCCCCGGCCCAGCGACGGCATTTCCGGGCTGGTGCTCGTTCGCAATGGGCTGTCTCCGGTTACGGACCTTCACATCCTTGCTTATCATGTGCTGGGCCTTGCCAGTTTTCTCCAGGGAGGGGATGATCCTCTCAAGCGGGTGCTGGCGCTGTCCTATTTCCAGGCGGCCCTCCAGCTTGCGGAAGAGAAAGGTGGATACAGCTTTGAGCCGGTTCCGGGTCTGGTGGATTGGGGACGCTATTTTTCGGAGTGCTATCTCCGGGTGGGCGCAGCCGAGGCTGCCATCAGCGCGTTTCTCTATTACAACGCAGTGGCTGACCTGAATGCGGTTCTGGTTTCTGCTGGAGAGACTCCCCTGAGCCCATTCTTTACGGCGACCCTGGAAGATCTGGTTGACCTTTATCAGGGCCTGGATAAGGCCCGTCAGGTCTGTGGTCTCTAAAGGAGGTTGAGCATGCGCAACCTGCTGTTTGTTGTTCTTGCTGGATGGGTCGGGGTTCTCGGGGCCCAGGCTTTTCAACCCCACACGTTTGACTCCCTCTGGTATTACGATGAGGGAGATCGCACGTATTACAGGGGGCTTTTCCGGGTTGACACGGTAACCCAGAATTTCTATGTGCTTTCCCAGATGGAAGAGGTGGACGGCGTCGGACTCTGGGGGATTGTCGGGGATACGGGTGTGTTCGGAATCAAGTGGAATGACCAGCTGTACAACCTGACGGGGAAGGAGTTTGTTCTCCAGACCCAGTATCCCGGACAGGGGGCCTTTCCTCCGCAGGATGTGGACGTTGCGTATTTTGGAGGAGACACCCTCCTTCTGGTGACCAGTTCCCAGAGTTTTGGGCTTGGTCCACCCCCGAGTGGTCTGCGGTGGTTCACCCAGCGGATCAAGTCCATTCCCGGTTTTAATCTTTCGGGATCTGCGTTCTCGCCCACGGATGTCACCGATGTGACGCAATCGGCGGTTTATACGCTGGCGACGAACGGGGTTCTGTTCCAGACGACGCTGCTGGACAGCCGGATTGTCAGCCCTCCTTATCGTTTCTGGGGGGATACCGTTCGGGCTGTGAAGGAGGACCTCTTCATCTATGATCTCTTTGATCCTGCCCTGCCCTTTGAGGACACGGTGCTTGCGGCGGAAGGGTGGAATGTGACCGGTGCACCTGTGTGGAAAGGAGAAGTCCAGATCGGTGGATTTCTCTGGAGTGTCTTTGAGATCCCTGCAGGTGCTTCCATCAGCAAGTCCTCTGGTGTTCCTCTGCCCCTTGTGGAAGGTGTCCGGGGAAGGGTGGTTCTGCTTCCCCGGAGCGGTGACGTGTTTGAACTGGCGCTGGGAAGTGAGATCCGGATGATCTCGGACGGGGCTGAGGTACAGATCGTTTCGGGAGGCGATACCGTTACGGTGGATACGCTGGGCGCGCTTCGCACGGTTGCTGACCTCCAGTTCCGGGTTACGGCGGAAACCCTCCTGGTGAACTATGGAACCACGCCGGCCATTGCCCGCGTCCTTTCCGGGGGTGAGACAATTGATCAGGTGTCTCTCTCTGTCTCAGGGGGCGCGGTGCTCCTGGACCGGGTGACGTTTGAGGTGGATGCGTCGGAAATTGAGCCCGTGCCGGGTGGTTCCTTTGGACTCTGGGTGGGCACGTCCATCGGGCTCTTTCGCTTTGACGGGACGACCTGGACGTCCACCGGTTTTTCCGACCCTGTTGACGATGTCGTGGTGTTTTCCCAGAATGCTCAGAAGGTTCTGGTTCTCTCAGGAGGGAAAGTGTTCCTCTCCTCCGACGGTGGAAGCAGCTTCAATGACGTCACACCGGTGTCTGAAGGCGATGAGGTTCGGAAGGTGGTGGGCACGCCGGATGGCAGCCGGCTCCTCGCTGCCACGAGCGACGGACTGTATCTTTCGGTGGACGGTGGCCAGACCTGGAATGCGGTTCAGACCTCCATGGACAGGTGGGTTCCTGAGGCGTGGGCCAAAGACGTTCGGGACGTGCTCTGGAAAGGCGACAGTTTGATCATGGTGGTGAACCGGGGAGGTGTTTTTGCTTCCTCCAGCGGTTTTGGAGCACTGGAAGAGTGGAACTATTCGGGAGTGCGGCCGACGTTTCTTGATCCGGATCGGCGGGATGTCCTTGTCCGCGTGCTGGAGGATTCTACCTTTACGGTAAACGGAAATACCTATAACGGGCTGTGGTCGGCTCTGCAGGCATTGCTGGGTGCCCCCGGCAATGATCTGGATGGAGATCCTCGTGTGGTGTTGCTCCTGGCCGATATGGGGTATGACTTGACGGCTGGTCTGGAGAACAATCAGCGAATCCCTTCGTATGAGACGGTAAATCCGGGGTTGTGGCAGGGAAGCCCCTACGCCATGGGACGAGAAGTGGCGGTGCTGGACATTGCCCACCGGGAAGGGGACTTCAATCTGCCCATTGATTATGGGCTTCCTGAAGATCCTGGCAATCCAAATCTCCGAAACGGATTCAATGCGGTTGTTCGTGCGCTTGCCAAAACTCTTGCGCTCACGCACAATCTTACGACTCCCCGCTGGCTTCTGGAAGGAATCGCGCGCTACGCAGAGTACGGTGTTTTCTTTGGGGGAGACTCGGATCCTGACACGACCTTGACCGAGGTTGGTTTTGCAGAGAGTTATGGGTTTACTGACTTCCCTGCGGTGTGGAGCTTGGAGGCCAGCGAGCCCGTATACTACCGCAATGCCCGGTATGCTTTCCTGCAGTTTCTGAGGGATGTGACGAGCGATTTTTCCGTAAAAGCGATGCTTCTGTCGGGCGATCCTGTGGACTATATCACAAGCACGACGGGAATGACCTTCTCTGAACTGCTTGAAGCGTTTGCGGATTCTCTTGCGGGAGGACGAATTGACTGGTTGCCCAACGTTGAACCGGTCATGATTTATGTGGAAGAGGTGAGCGGACGAGGGCGGTTTTTCAGTGATCTTCCGGTTTTTGTGGCGACGGGTGAGGTCAGAGCGGTGCCCATGGTCGGCTATATGTGGGGGCGGTACACCTTTTCTGACGACACGCAGATAGACACCCTGTTTGTCAATGTCACGGCGGGAGAGGAACTCTCTTTGCGGCTGTATCTCATGAATGCCCCGGGCGATGTCACGTTGCTCGGTGCAGCGACGGTTAACGGAGATCGGGACACGGCCTTTGTGTTGAACCAGAGCGTGCAGTCCGGTCAGGAAATCTGGGTCGCTGTGATCTGGTCAGACAGCACCCGCGGCGTGCGCCAGCGGCTTCGTGCCACGTCCGTGCGCCTGGTGCTTTCTGACACGTCCTGGGCGTTGCCGCCGGTGGACACGGTGAAATATCTGATCACCCAGGATCCACTGTATTCCAACCGGATGCTGTTCCGGGCTCTCACGAGTCAGCCCGTTTATGTGGAAAGCGAGTTCTGGCCCACGGAGGTTGTTCCTCCCGAGGCGGTGCTGATCCGCGAAGTGGAGTCTGATCGCTTCGGTGCCGTGGATACGTCTTTTACCATCGTCACGCCGGAACAACCGGTTTATGTGGATCCGGGTGTTCGTCTCTTCAACTATCAGACGCAGTTTACAGAACGGGGCAAGGAAGTGTGGATCTTTGCGCGGGATGCTTATGGAAGGGCGGTGCTGGATCATACGGAGTTCTTCCAGCCCCTGGAGCTTGAGCCCGGACAGACCTTTGTGGCGTCTGCGGAAGGCGTTCGGGTCCGGATCCCCGAAGGTGCAGTGGAACGTCCGGAATGGGCGGTGGTGCGGGAGATTGAGGATCCGGAGGTGTTCGTGGATTATCTCTCGGGTCTGAACGCTTCGCCGGTCAAGATGATTCAGGTGGGGAGCGCGGCCATTTCTCTTCGCAAACCCGCAGAGATCACGATGGAAGGCGTGCCGGCGGGGGCTCGGGTGTATCGTTTCACGCCTCAGGGCTGGGAGGAGGTCTCCGCAGTTCCTGCGGGTGCCAATCGGATCAAGGTTCAGACTTACGGCCTCGGGCTGTTTGCGGTGGTGGAAGGACAGGAAATCCCCGTGTCACTGCAGGTTCGCCTTCTGTCTCCCATGCTTCGTCGTGGACAGCCCGCCCGAATCTTCCTTGCCCTTCCCGATGCGCGTTCCGTTCGGGTTGAGGTGATGGACGGTCTTGGGCGTCGGGTGCGAACCTTCTCCCGGCGTTTCCAGGCCGGCTTCCATGAAATTCAGCTGCCCACCCGGGATATGGCCACAGGCGTGTATTTCCTGCGCATGCGGGTGGGCCAGGAAGGCAATACCAGCAGAGTGGTGGTGTTACCTTAAAAACAGGAGGTTGCACGATGAAGCGATGGTACTGGAGTCTGGTCCTCGCGGCACCCCTCATGGCGGGGATGCCGGTGGACAAGATCGACACGGGGGAGTCCACGATCCTCCACGGAAGCGGTGGGTCCGGAGCTCCGCAGCTCCTGCAGGCCCCCTATACGCCGCTCTTCACGGACACGGCGATGAACCAGTATACCGTGTGGTCAAACACCCAGCGGAACCTGTTTGCGAAGGGCGATACCCTGGTGGCGTGCTATCGCCGGATGGGTGACGGTTCGCTGGGTAGCGGAGCGATTGCCCTTGCCTGGAGTGTGGATGGCGGACAGACCTGGACCCGCCTATGGCCCATCAACGATGCCAGCGTGGGCGGCAGCAACTATGTTGGGCGTTATCCCCACGCGGTTCTGGGAGATGTCCCGGGCTGCGGATGGGCCGAGCTCGCTTCCGGTGGCTGGGGGTATGAGGGGGCCGTTTCGGCCGCCTGGGATGGCTCTGCTTTCCAGGGAGAGATCAACACCTCGGTGAACGACGAGGTGCACAAGCACATCGCCTATCCGCTGGGTGGTTCCTGGATCGGTGCGGCTTTTGGTGCGGGTGCCACGCCCCTTTATGTGACGGACTTTGATCCCGCTGGAGGGTTCTTCAACAACATCCAGGCGTCTGCGCTGAGCAGCATGTCTCCGGGTGTGTTCCGTGCTGGCCTTGATGGCAACCTCTATCTCTTCGGCGTTGACCAGGTGTCTTCTGAGTTTGCCTTTGTGATGTACGATGCCAACGCCGGTGATTTCTCCTCCACGCCCACGCTCTTCCAGCCCGCGACGCCTCCTTCCATCGTGGGTTATGACTGGATGGACGGCCTGGTTCTGGGGAACGGAGATGCGGTGCTTGCCATTTCGGGATACACCGATGCTGCTTTCACCCTTTCCAACGCCCTCTTTGTTTATCGTTATGAGGCAGCCAGCGGAACCACCTCGGTGGTCCGGGTGGATGATCCCAACACCACGCACTACATCCACTATCCGAACCTGATTGCATCCACCGACGGTTCTGCCCTGGCTCTCCTCTGGGCGCAGGCGGATACCGCCCTGGATCAGAACATCGGCGGTTTCCACTGGGATATCTATGTGAGCTTCTCCGAGGATGGGGGCGCGACCTGGACCCCGCCGCAGCTGATTTCGGACACCGCGGTCACGGAATATTCCCCGCACGTCAACGGATATTTTGTGCGCTCGGGCAATGACGCCATCCTGACCTATCTGTTCGGAACCAGTGCGGATACCACCCAGTATCCCAACTGGGACGGGTTCTGGCAGGTGCTTGACACGGTGACGAACGCCCTCGTGCCCACCCAGATCAACATCGTGATTGACACCGTGCCCATGGTGAGTGTGGAAGAGTCCACCCCGGTCCGGCGCCAGACCACGCGGATGGTGGTGGATCTCAGCGCCCGTGCGTTCATCCTCTATGCGCCTGTGGAGGGTGTGGCTCGTGTGGAAATCCTTGACATGCTCGGCCGCCGGGTGATGGAGCGGACGCTCACCGTTCGCGGCGGTGAAGGCCGTACGGATATCGGTGAGCTTGCCAAGGGAACCTATCTGGTCCGGGTGAGCCTGCCGAACGGCAAGCAGGTGAACGGGAAGATCTGGGTCGCTCGCTGAGTCCCGGATCGTCCCGGTTTTCTCGCGGGGGGCGTGTGCCCCCCGCGGTTTTTTTTCTTGATGGAACGGAACAAAGGATGTATGCTATGGGAGCAAGAACAGGAGGGACGTTATGGAAAAAATTCTGGCCCTCCTCGTTTTAGGGTATGGCTATCCTGACAATTCTCTGGAACGCGCGGTTCCCGTTTATATCTTGAAATTCGCGGATACAGCGATGAACGCTTATTCGCTCTGGACCACCTTTCAGCGTAACTTTGTCGTTGGGGGGACACTCTGGTGGCCTGCTATCGGCGGATGGGGGACGGTTCCCTGGGCTCGGGGGCTCTTGCCCTGGCCTGGAGCGTGGATGCGGGAGATTCCTGGCAACGGATCTGGCCTGTGAACGCGGATCTTCCGGGAGACACGCAGGCACCCCTGCTGGGACGCTATCCTCACGCGATTTGGGCGGAAAATTCGCCGGCCTGCAGCTGGGTGGAGCTCGCCCGTGATTCGGTTTTTCACTGGGGTCGTCTTGCGGTTGCCCGGGCCCCGGGCTTTCAAACCGATTCAGTCATGGGCGTTATCGGCCCAGATGTGGATGCCAGCCGGTTTGCGCTTGTGCCGAACGGAAATATCTGGAAGGGGGTGGCCCGGAAAGGGGAGGACACGGTGCTTGTGGTGTCCTATGACCCGCTGAACAGCGCCTTCTCTGGGATATACGTTTCCCGGACTCTCACAGGTGTGCTGGTCCCTGAGGCGGTGCGAGCAGGTCCGGACGGTTCTGTGGTGGTGTTTGGATGGAACGTTCTGACGTCCCGGTTTGCCTTTTCCGTGCTTCATCCGGCATCCGAGGACTTTGGTCCCCCGGTGGACCTTCCTCAGGATACAGCCATGGTGGCCTATGAATCCCTGGACGGACTGTTCTGGGGCAATCGGGTGGTGATGGTGGCGGCGGTTTATACGGACACGGGATACAGGCTGCCCGATGAGGTCCATGCGTATGTGTACGATACGCTGATGGGAACGGTGGAGATGGCTCGCCTGGACAAACCGGATACTCTGCCCCATTACATCCACCATCCCCAGGTGATCGCGAGCATGGATGGGGCGGTGATTGTGGTGCTGTGGGCCCAGTCGGCAGACACGACGCTGGATCCCGCAGTTGGGGGATTTCGCTGGGATATATGGTTTCAGGTGTCTATGGATGGAGGCACAGCCTGGTCTTCCCCGGTGAACATCGGTGATCCTGCGGTGAACGAGGTTATGCCCCAGATGAGCGGAACGTTTTCCCGTGCCGGCCCGTTTTTTGTGTTTGCAACGAGTGCGGACACGGTAAATTACCCTAACTGGGATGTCTTCTGGGCCACCCGGGAGGGACAGAGCCTGGTCCCCATTCAATACAATTTTGTCCGGATTCCCTGGGTTCCGGTTGTGGAGGCCCGAAGATCGGTGAAGAGGGCACCCCGCACGGTGCTTGTTCCTTCGGGGAGATCCCTGACACTGTCCGGGCCACAGGGTGTCCGGCGGGCGGTGGTGCACCTGATTGACGGGGTGGGACGGCGGGTTCAGGTGTTTACGGTGCGTTTTCAGGAGGGGCGGGGAACCGTTTCTCTTCGCTCTCTACCCGCAGGGTTGTATGGGCTGCGGGTTGTGCTGGAAGACGGAGAGGAGGTGAGGGCCAGGGTTCTGGTGGTGCGGTGAGGGAAAGGAGAATTCCTTTTCGGAAGGGTTACAATTCTAACGATGCAATGCATATAGCGGCTCACAAATAGCATACACTGGGGGCGCTTCTATAGGCGCCCCCTTGTTTTAGGTGAGTGGAGTCCTCAGTCACATTTCGCGATGGAGCGGATTTTTGTGTGATAACACGAGTTCCAGGGGATATGTTCTGCTGGGGTAAGGGTGTTCTGAGGATGGAGGAGACTACGGAGAATATGGGCGGGGGCTTTTTCTTTTGTCCTTTCGTTCAAGGAAGCGTTTGTGCTTTTGTCTGGAGCAGATGCACCCACGAGGGTGATGGAGAGGGCTGCGAGCAGGATGGCTTTACGCATGGCACACCTCCTTGTTTATGGTTTCTGGGGGGACCCTTCCCCCGACCCGTTTCTTTCAGAAACCAGCGCGTTGTAGGACCTGGAGATACAATAAGGCAGGGTCTTTTCTGGTTTTAGGCATTGATCAAGGGCCACGAGGAAGTCGTCAAATACGACGAAATGGACATAGTGGCCCAGGGCGAGACGATTGCCATTTCTCATGTATCCTCGGGCGTCCACGCGTTTTTTCACGCTTGCCGCGAATTCCTTGAAAATGCTGGACAACCTCGGATTCCACTGCCGATCGTTGAGCTGGTCAAAGGGACCGTCATACCAGTTGTTCTGAACCCGGTTGAGTTCAGGGACACCCACAAGCATCAGGGCCGGGCCGGTTTTCACGAAGACGAAGCCCGAACGCTCATGAACGAAGATGGGATCATCCCCCACCTGCCGAAGAGGAACCGGGACGAACTGGGTGTCGCTCAGAAACCAGACGAAGTCCTGTTCCTTGCGGTCATAGGTGAGCACGAACAGCAGGCCGGATTCGTCCATCGTCCGGAAGATGAATTCAAACCGGGAGGTGTCGGGAAGGGGCGGCGGGCTTTGCGGAATGGGAACGAAGCGGACCAGGAGGGGTTTCGGGAACACGGGGATCTGCACCCGATAGAGGTTTTCCCGGAGTTTTTCAAACCGCAGGCCGTTCTGGCGAGTGAAGGTTTTGACAACAGTAGAGTCGCGAGGGGAGAAAGTCTCTCCCTGGAGGGAAAGGTTGGCGGTGGTGTAAAAGACCACCCGGACTTCAGGTTCGGGATAAAAGAGGGAGAAATTCAGGTTGCCGCGGAACTCCTCGCCGCAGTGCCCGAGGTGGAAATAATAGTAATTTTCGGTGGGAAAGACCACAAGGGTCTCGGGGAGGATCCGGAAAAGGGCCTGTTCAAAGGGACCGTCATACCAGTTGTTCTGAACCCGGTTGAGTTCAGGGACACCCACAAGCATCAGGGCCGGGCCGGTTTTCACGAAGACGAAGCCCGAACGCTCATGAACG
>WFYF01000056.1 GCA_015490255.1 Caldifarciminota bacterium | reverse complement strand
GCCCCCCACACCACCAGAAACCCCAGGACCCAGCCATCTGGCACGCCGGTCTCACCTGTGAAAAAGAGGCCCTCAGGACGATGCGGATTTCGGCCGGCGGATCTTCACGCCAGACCGCAGCACGGCTTTGCGGGAGAGTTTGAACTTCCCGCCCTGCGGGTCCACGTCAATCACCTTGACCAGAACCTCATCTCCGAGCTTCAGCACATCCTCCACCTTCTTCACCCGGTGGGGAGCCAGCTCGGAAATGTGAAGAAGCCCAACCTTCCCGGGCTTGATTTCCACAAAAGCCCCATAGGGTTCAATCCGCACCACCTTGCCCAGGAAGGTGGACCCCACCTCCACCTCGGTGGTGATCTCTTCAATCCGGCGACGGGCCTCTTCCACGGACTCATAGGTGGGCCCCGCGATGGTCACCCGGCCCGTGGTGTCCTCAATGTCAATCTTTGTGCCGGTTTCCTCAAGGATTTTCCGGATGGTCCGTCCCCCCGGCCCGATCACCTCCCCGATCTTCTCCTTCGGAATGGTGATGGCCACCACCTTGGGGGCGTGTTCGGACACCTCCGCCCGGGGCTCGGGAAGCACCCGGTCCATGATGTCCAGGATATGATGCCGGGCTTCCCGTGCCCGCTCCAGCGCCTCCTTGACCCAGGTGAGAGGCAACCCCGTGCGTTTGAGGTCCAGCTGAATCCCCGTGATGCCCGCACGGGTCCCGGCCACCTTGAAGTCCATCTCCCCGTAGTGATCCTCCGCACCCAGGATGTCCGTGAGCAGGATGTGACGGGTCTCATCCGCCACAAGGCCGATGGAAATTCCTGCCACCGCCGTCTTGATAGGCACACCGGCATCCATCAGGGACAGGGAGGCCCCGCACACGGTGGCCATGGAAGAGGATCCGTTGGACTCCAGGATCTGGGACACCACCCGGATGGTGTAAGGGAACGCCTCTTCCGAAGGGATAAGGGGAGCCACGGACTTTTCGGCCAGAGCGCCATGGCCGATCTCCCGGCGGGAGGGGCCCCGGAGAGGTTTTACCTCCCGGGTGGAAAAGGGCGGGAAATTGTAATGGAGCATGAAGCGCTTGAACTCTTCCGGGTCCAGCTCCCCCATCCGCTGGACATCCTCGGCAGTCCCGAGGGTGGTGACCACCAGGGCCTGGGTCTCCCCCCGGGTGAACAGCGCCGAGCCGTGGGTGCGGGGAAGGATGCCCACCTCAATGTCAATGGGACGGATGGCATCCGGTGCGCGACCGTCCAGCCGCTCTCCCGCAAACACCTTTTCCCGGAAGATCTCCTTTTCCATCTTGTAGAGGGCAGCCCGGATGGCCACCTCTTCCGGAAAGGTTTCCAGGAGATCCTGGACCACCGCATCTTCCAGTGCGAACAGGGCGGTTTCCCGTTCCACTTTCCCGGGGATACCAAACAGACCCCGGATCTGCTCCTCCGCCCGGGCTTTCACCGCCTGATAAAGTTCGGATGGAATCTCAATCCGTGTGGGTTCAGCCTCGGTTACCCCCACCTTTTCGGCGAGCTCCTCCTGCATGTCCCGGAGGGTCTCCAGAGGCTCCTGGGCAAACTCCAGGACATCCAGGAGGGTGCTTTCCTGCACCTCGCTCCCGGTGAACTCAATCATGCTCACCGTCCCGGGGTCCCGCCCGGCCACCAGAAGGTCAAAGGCGGAAGAAGCGATCTCGGAATTCGTGGGGTTCAGCAAGGGTCCCTCACGATAGCCCAGGCGCACCGCGGCCACCGGGCCCCCAAAGGGGATTTCCGAGACCATCAGGGCGCTGGATGCCGCCAGAATACCCAGAAAATGGGGCTCGTTTTCCAGATCATAGGACAGGAGCTGGACGACGATTTCCACCTCATCCATCATCCCCTCGGGAAAGAGGGGACGCAGCGCCCGGTCAATGGCCCGTCCAATCAGAATCTCCCGATCTTTGGGTCGGCCTTCCCGTTTGAGGAACCCCCCGGGAATCTTGCCCGCGGCAAAGGTCTGCTCACGATATTCCACCAGCAGCGGGAGAAACCCCATCGGCGTGGAAGCCCGCTTCCACACCGCCGTGGCCAGAACCACCGTGTCACCATACTGCGCCAGCACCGCCCCGTGCGCCTGGCGCGCCATCTTCCCGGTGATAAGGCGCAGGGGACGTCCCGCGATCTCGCGGGAGACCTCAATGGCCCTCATCCCCGGAGACCCAGCTTGCGAAGGACTTCCTGATATTTCTGGAAGTCGGTGCGACGGAGATATTTCAGCAGCTTCTTCCGCCTGGACACCAGCTTCATGAGTCCATAGCGGGAATGGACATCCTTGGGATGGGCCTTGAGATGTTCGGTGATTTCCCGGATGCGGGCCGTGAGCAGAGCGATCTGCACCTCAGTGGAACCGGTGTCCTTTTCGTGCTTGGCCCATTCCTGGATGATCACACGCTTCCTCTCTTTCGGGAGCGCCATACGTTTTTTCCTCCTTTCTTTCTTGGTTTGGCGCAATTATACACACCGGGCAACGAACCCTCAATTCCGCGCCTTGCCTCATCCTGTCCGGTGCTATCGGGGGAAAACCGGGAAGGGTTTCCAGCCCACACCAGCACCCCATACACATCTCCCACGTTGGTGCAGGTGGGTCCCGTTCGGAGAAGTCCCCCCACCCGGGCAAGATAGCGATAGGTGTCAAAATCCCGGAGATACGGTGAAGGGTCCAGAGCAGTTTTCCAC
>WFYF01000055.1 GCA_015490255.1 Caldifarciminota bacterium | reverse complement strand
CGAGAAAGCCCCATAAGTATAGGGGAACCGGAACAGATTTTCAACATGCGCCCCGGTGCTCATTCTCCCACCACCCGGACCCACACCTTCCGGGAGCGCGGTCCGTCAAACTCGCAGAAAAAGATTCCCTGCCAGGTGCCGAGCTGGATTTTGCCGTCCTCCACGATCAGGGTGAGGGACGGCCCCATCAGGCTGGTCTTCACGTGGCTGTCCGCATTGCCTTCCAGGTGGCGATAGGTCCGGTTCCGGGGGACCAGGTCTCCCAGCGTGTCGGCGATGTCTTCCCGCACCGCGGGATCCGCATGCTCGTTCACCGTGAGCCCGGCGGTGGTGTGGGGCGAATAGACCACCACGATTCCCGAACGCACCCCCGACCGGGAAACCACCTCCTGGACCCTGTCGGTGATGTCCAGAAACTCCACACGCTTCCGGGTTTGCAGGTGGATCACCTCCATCCCTGCCCGCCTCCTGCTCAGGCTCTTTCCGGTGCAGGTTCAGCCTCTATTTTCCGGACCCGCCGCTCGTGGCGGCCTCCTTCAAAGGGCGTGGTGAGGAAAACCGCGAGGCACGTCCAGGCCGTTTCCACGGGGATAAAGCTTCCTGGAAAGCAGATCACGCTGGCGTCGTTGTGGGCCCGGGCAAGCCGGGCAATTTCGGGATCCCACACCAGCGCCGCCCGCACACCCGGAACCTTGTTGGCAGCCATGCAGGACCCCTGGCCGGTGTGACAGATCACCACCCCGAAGTCTGCTTTCCCCTCCGCCACCGCATGGGCCACCTTCCGGGCGAAGTCGGGATAGTCCGAGGGGTGGTCCGGCTCGTACGTCCCCACATCCACCACGTCCGCCCCGGCCTGCTGAAGGCGGACCCGCAGGGCTTCTTTCAGGGGATAGCCCCGGTGGTCCGCCCCCAGGATCACCTTCAGTCCCCGTAAACGGGCGTCAGCCAGTCCTCCCATGGCACCTCCACTTCCCAGTTCACGATCTTGAAAAACTCTTCCTGGAGATGGCGGGTGATGGGCCCCCGCTCTCCCTTCCCGATGGGAATTTTGTCAATGGAGCGGATGGGCGTGATTTCCGCTGCCGTTCCGGTGAAGAACACCTCGTCCGCGATATAGAGCATCTCCCGCGGAATCGCGGTCTCCACCACCTCGTATCCCAGGTGACGGGCAAGTTTCACGACGGAGTCCCGGGTGATCCCCGGCAGGATAGACTGCGAAAGGGGCGGGGTATAGATCACCCCGTCCCGGATGACAAAGAGGTTTTCTCCGGAGCCCTCCGCCACATACCCCTCGGAGGTGAGCATGATGCCCTCGGCAAAGCCGTAGAGGTGGGCCTCCATCTTCACAAGCTGCCCGTTGGCATAGTTGGCGGTGGCCTTGGCCATGGCGGGCATGGTGTTGGGACGCATCCGGTTCCAGGAAGACACCATCACATCCACGCCCTTCTCAATGGCTTCCTCCCCCAGATACCGCCCCCACTCCCAGGTCATGATGGCCACCTCCACCGGACAGTTGAAGGGGAGCACCCCCAGTTCATAGAAGCCCCGGAAGATCAGGGGCCGGATATAGCAGGCTTTGTGCCCGTTCTTCCGGATGAGTTCCAGGGTGATCTCGGCGAGTTCGTCCACGGTGTAAGGCACATCCATGCGATAGATCTTGGCCGAATCCAGGAGGCGGCGAAGGTGGTCCTTCAGGCGGAAGACCGCGGTCCCCCGCCGGGTGTTGTAGGCCCGGATGCCCTCAAACACGCTGGAAGCATAGTGAAGGGCATGGGTCATCACGTGAACCGTGGCCTGTTCCGTGGGAACAAAATCGCCGTCTTTCCCGTCCCGCGTCATCCACACATACCTGGGCAAGTTGTCCTTAAGGGCCATGGGTACCCTCCTTGTACAGGCGTTCCAGGTGAAAGGCCATGTGAAACAGACGAACTTCCTCACCGTGGGGGGCGATCCACTGGACGCTCACCGGCCAGCCGTCCACCCTTCCGGCAGGCTGGGCCAGAGCGGGAAGCCCCGCCAGGTTCACCCCCACGGTGAAAAGGTCTGCGAGATAGAGCTCAAGGGGATCTTTCTTCTCACCGATCCGGAAGGGAAGATAGGGGGTGGTGGGCGCAAGAAGGACGTCCACCGCTTCAAAGGCCCGGGCGAAATCTTCCAGCATCATGCGACGGACTTTCAGGGCCCGCAGATAAAAGGCTTCGGCATATCCTGCGGACAGGGCAAAGGTCCCCAGAAGGATCCGGCGCTTCACCTCCTGGCCAAATCCCCGGCCCCGGGTGCGCGCATACATGGAAAGAAGATCATCCCCCTCCTCCCGGAAACCATAGCGGGTGCCATCGTACCGGGCCAGATTGGAAGAGGCCTCGCTGGTGGCGATGAGATAATAGGTGGGGATGGCGTATCGCTGGGAAGGAAGTTCCACCGTACGGATGCGGAACCCTTCCCGTTCCAGCGTATGGATGACCTCCTCCATCCGCTCCCGGATCCGTGCATCCAGCCGGGGCGATTCCAGAAAATCCCGGATCACGCCGACGGTGCGGATGGGAAGCCCCTGGATGGTTTTGAGCAGTTCCGAATAGGTGGGAACCGGTTCCTCCAGGGTGGTGGCGTCCCGGGGGTCAGCACCGGCGATCACAGCATAGATCCGGAGGGCATCGTCCACGGTGAGGGTGAGGGGACCGATCTGGTCCAGGCTGGAGGCGAAGGCCACCAGGCCAAACCGGGAAACCCGACCGTAGGTGGGCTTGAGGCCCACCAGACCCGTAAAGGCGGCGGGCTGACGGATGGAGCCTCCCGTGTCGGAACCGAGGGCGGCGAGGGCTTCCCCGGCGGCGACCGCTGCAGCAGAACCCGAGGAGGAGCCTCCGGGAACGAATTCGGGATTCAGGGGGTTCCGGGTGGGTCCGAAATGAGAGGTCTCCCCGGAAGAACCCATGGCGAATTCGTCCAGATTGGCCTTTCCCAGAATCACAGCGCCCGCCTGACGAAGACGGGCCACTGCGGTGGCGTCGTACGGCGCCCGGTATCCCAGAAGAATGCGGGAACCGCAGGTGAGCTCCACGTCTTCCACCGCGATGTTGTCCTTGATGGCCAGGGGAACCCCCCAGACCGGTGAGGTGGGTTCAGGGTCGGAGAGGGCGGCCGCCTGTTCCCGGGCGAGTTCCAGGGTGGGCGTGATGAAAGCGTTGATCAGGCCGTCCCGTTCCTGGATGACCTGCTCATAGTGCTCCACCACCTCCAGCGGCGTGAGATGCCCTTCCCGATAGGCCCGGTGGAGGTCCGCAATGGAAGCAAATCGCAGCATGCCTCAATTATAGGCAGCAGCGCATGAACCTTCATCTCTTCGCCGTCGGCGGTCCAGACGATTCTGCAGACCCGTCCCGGCGGAACGCACTTGATGCTTCAGCCGGAAGGCTGAACAATATACCTGTATGGGCAAACTCTTTGTCTCGGAACTCCTGGAAAGCCGATCCCCCCGCGACGTGGACTCCTATTTTGCCCTCGTGAAGCTGGAGGCCCGCCAGGGGCCGCAGCAGGCTTACTGGTTTCTCACCCTGTCCGATGCCACCGGTCAGATCCATGCCTATGTGTTTGAAGAACTGGCAAACCGGGTGCCGGAGCTTGTTCCCGGAAATGTTTATACCATACGGGGCGTGTTTCATCCGGATCGCAAGGTGATCAAGGTGCGGGATTTTCGGCGCCTGCAAAGCTATCGTCTGCCCGACCTCGTTCCCTTCACGCCGGCAGACCTCCCGGAACTGGAGCAGACCTTCTTCCGTTATGTGAACACCATCCAGGAGCCTCCCCTCCGGGACCTGCTCCGGTTCCTGTTTGAAGAGCAGGATGAGGTCTGGGAGCGTTTCCGGAAGGTTCCGGCGGCCATGAAATATCACCACGCTTATGTCGGAGGCCTGCTGGAGCACGTGGTGAGCCTTCTGGCCCTCGCCGATGCCTTTGCCCGGACCCACCCGGACGTCCATCGGGATCTCCTCCTCACCGGCGTGATCCTGCACGACCTGGGCAAAATAGACGAACTCACCTTCTTTCCCACCATTGAATACACCGATTCCGGACGTCTTCTCGGGCACATCATCCTGGGCTATGAACGCGTGAATCGGGCCATCCACACACTGCGGGAGCGCGGCGTGGCATTCCCGGAGAACCTGCGCCTGGCTCTGCTCCACATGATCCTGGCCCACCACGGAGAAAAAGCCTGGGGATCTCCGGTGGAACCTCACACATACGAAGCCCAGGTGCTGCACTTTCTGGACAACCTGGACGCCAAAGCCTGGATGTTCCGTCAGGCCCGGGAAAGTGAAGAAGAGGGGGCGTGGGTGTGGCAGGAGGGCCTGCGGAAAAGGGTTTTTCGGGATTACTGATCAAACAAGGAGGGCGTCATGAGCACCCTGAACCCCTGGGATGTGGCGCGGGCACAGTTTTTTGAGGCGGCAGATTTTATGGGGCTGGACGAAGGGTATCGCAAAATCCTTGCCCACCCCAAGCGGGAACTCATCGTCCACTTTCCGGTCCAGATGGACGACGGCCGGGTGGAGGTGTTCACGGGCTATCGGGTCCAGCACAACATCGCCCGGGGACCGGCCAAGGGAGGCATCCGGTTTGCGCCGGATGTGAACCTGGATGAGGTCCGGGCCCTGGCCATGTGGATGACCTGGAAAACCGCCGTGGTGAACATCCCTTACGGCGGAGCCAAGGGAGGGGTCCGGGTGGACCCTCACAGGCTGAGCCCGCGGGAGCTGGAACGTCTCACCCGTCGCTTTGCCACCGAAATCTCCATCCTGATCGGTCCCGAACGGGACATCCCCGCGCCGGATGTGAACACCAATCCCCAGGTGATGGCCTGGATCATGGACACCTATTCCATGCACAAGGGGTATTCCGTGCCCGGGGTGGTGACCGGAAAGCCCGTGGAAATCGGAGGCTCAAAGGGACGGCTGGAGGCCACGGCCCTGGGGTCCTTCTATGCCACCCTGGAGGCCCTCAAGCGCAAAAACCTCCCCATAGAGGGGGCACGTGTGTCCATTCAGGGATTCGGGAATGCAGGGCAATATGCTGCCCGGATTTTCAGCGGCGCGGGAGCCCGGATCGTGGCGGTGAGCGACTCCCGCGGGGGAGTGGTGAATCCCAAGGGGCTGGATGTCCAGCGCCTGCTGGAGGTGAAGAAAAACGAAGGCACTGTGGTGGCTTATGAAGATGGGGAGAAAGTGGGCCCGGCGGATGTTCTGGAGGTGGACTGCGACATCCTGATCCCAGCGGCCCTTGAAAACCAGATCACGAAGGATAACGCCGACAAGATCCAGGCCAAAGTGGTGGTGGAGGCGGCCAACGGCCCCACCACTCCGGAAGCCGACCGGATCCTTCACGAACGGGGCGTGCTGGTCCTTCCGGACATTCTGGCCAACGCCGGCGGTGTGACCGTGTCCTATTTTGAATGGGTGCAGGATCTCTATTCCTTCTTCTGGGACCACGCCCGGGTCCGGGAAGAGCTCCGGAAGGTGATGGAGCGCGCGTTCCATCAGGTGTTTGACAAGGTGGAGCACCTGAACGTCCACCCCCGTCTGGCGGCGTATGTGCTCGCCATTGAACGGGTGGTGGAGGCCATCAAGATCCGCGGCATCTATCCGTGAGCACCTGAGGGGGCGGTGGCGCCATGCTTCGCTTTCAGGAAGCCCTGCTTCTCGGCTGTGCGCTGGCCCTTACCGGCCTGGGACTTCTCACCCTGAACGCCATCGCCCCCTCCCTGGCCCTGCGTCAGGCTGTCTGGGCGGTTCTGGGGCTGGGTGTGTATGCCACGGTCCGATCTTTCTCTCCCCGGAATCTCGTCCGGCTGGCGTGGGCGGGATATGCCCTCCATTTGATTCTCCTCATGGTGGTTCTTGCGGTGGGCCAGGGTCCTGTGCACCGGTGGCTGGATCTGGGGGTGGTTTCCTATCAACCTTCAGAGGGCATGAAGGCCCTCCTCATCCTGCTGCTTCCCCAGATGGCCCTGCCCCTCTATGCGGAAAACCTGCTGCGCGCCGCGGTGTTTGCCGGTCTTCCCGCCCTTCTGGTGGCCATGGAGCCAGATCTGGCCACCGCCGGAGTGATGGGCCTGGTGGCGCTGGTCCAGGTCTATCTCGCCGGCCTTTCCCTCCGTTTCCTCCTCCTTGTGGCGAGTCTGCCTCTCCTGCTGCTCACGGTGGTGATCCCCTGGTTTTTCTGGGTGATCCTCGCTGCGGGCAGCCTGGTGATTCTCCTCACCTCCCTGGGCCGGGGTTACTGGCTTTTTTACGCTTCGGTGATGGTGCTGGGGGGCGTGCTCACTCCCGTGGTCTGGAACCGGGCTCTGAAACCCTATCAGCAGGAACGCATCATCCGGTTCTTCAGGGCCTCCGATCCCCAGGCTTCCTGGCAGGCCTATCAGGCCGAAATCGCCGTGGGTTCCGGAGGACTCCTGGGGAAAGGCTACGGCCGGGGCACCCAGAAAGCCCTCCGGTTCCTGCCCGCCGCCCACACGGACTTCATCTTCTCCGCCTTTGCAGAAGAGTGGGGATTCGCGGGAAGCATTCTGGTGTTTCTTCTCTTCGGGGTGCTGATCTGGAACCTGAGCGCCTGGGGAAGCACCCTGCCGGATCCCCGTCACGCGCTGGTGCTTCAGGGGATCGCCGCCTTCTTCCTGCTCCATGCCGGGTTCAACCTGGCCATGAACCTTCGGGTGTTTCCCGTGGCCGGCCTGCCCCTTCCTTTCATGAGTTACGGGGGAAGCCATCTCCTTGCGGAGTTTGCCCTGTTAGGAGTGGCCCAGGCCCACTTCCGGGCCACGTGGAAAAAATAAGACAGGTCACACCATCAGGGGCAGGAGCACCCCGAGAAGATAGAGGGTGGAAAACCGGAACACGGTGCGGTGGCGGACCCTTCCTGCGAGAACCCCGAGAGAAAGGCCTGCAAGCGCTGCGGTGAGTACCCAGACCACCAGCCCCTCTCCGGGGGCCATCATTCCGGCCGGAGGAAAAAGGGCCACAAGGGGGAGGAGAGAAACCGCATACAGGGCCATCATCAGGTCGGTCCAGACCCCACCGTGGGTCAGGGGAAGAACCGGGACAGCCGCCGTCCGATAGTCCCCTTCCCGCATCCGGGCAAGGGCCCAGAAGTGGGCCGGCTGCCAGAGAAACAGCAGGGCCGCAAGAAGGGTGGCTTCCATGGTCCAGGTCCCCCGGGCGGCCACCACGCCGATGGCAGGCGGCAGAGCCCCGATCAGGCTCCCTAACACCGCGCTGTGAGGGCTTCTTCGCTTGTGCAGGGTATAGAGGGGCGTATACAGCACCACCGTCAGGGCGGTGAGCAGAACCACCGCAACCGACACACCGGAAAGCACAAGAAGGGCGGCAAAAACATGGCCAAGCCCAAGGAGAAGAACACGGTTGGGCTGAATTTTTCCAGAAGGCAGCGGCCGGCTCCGGGTGCGGGCCATCCGGGCATCAATATCCCGGTCCATAAAGTGG
>WFYF01000054.1 GCA_015490255.1 Caldifarciminota bacterium | reverse complement strand
CCATGGATCTGCCCTTCGCGGCGGACCGGTTCTGCAGCACGGAGGGCATTGACCGGATCACGGTGGCATCGGATTTTCGGAACAGAGATTTCGGAAGGAACTATGGGGTGATCATTCAGGAGGGACCGCTGCGGGGGCTTCTGGCCCGGACCATCTTTGTGGTGGACCCCGAAGGTAAGGTGGTCTATCGTCAGATCGTCCCCGAGGTCACAAGCGAACCGGATTACGACGACCTTCTGAATTTCCTCAGATCCCTCGGATGAGGCCGGTTCTGCGGCGTTTCCCCACGGAAACGCCGCAGAACCGCACACCCCGTTCTGTGTCGCCGGAGGACGGATACGCATCCCTCTGCACGCTTCACCCCATTTTGATGGTTCGCCCGGCAGGCCCTATCTTTGAACCAAAAGGAGTTGCCTGTGCGCTGGATTTTACGGCAAACGTTGCCGGAGGTTCGTCCGGAGCACGCGTTTTCGCCGTTCACCCAGGCCCTTCTTGCCTCCCGGGGAATCCCGCCAGACGCGGTGGAGGATTTTCTCTCCCCCCGCATTGAGGCGCTGTCCTCCCCCTTTCTTCTGCCGGGCATGTCCCGGGCGGTGGACCGGATTGTGCGGGCCCTGAAGGCCCGGGAGCGCATTCTGGTCCATGGGGACTATGATGCGGACGGGGTGGTGTCCACGGCCCTCCTGGTCCGGAACCTCCGCCGCCTGGGTGCCGATGTGTTGAGCTATATCCCGGATCGTTTTGAAGAAGGCTATGGCCTTTCGGAGGAAGGGGTGGCCTTCGCCAAGTCCTCCGGGGCGTCCCTCATCATCACGGTGGACTGCGGGATCACGGCGGTGGAGGAAGTGGAACTGGCCCGTTCCTACGGGATTGATGTGGTAATCACCGACCATCATCTTCCACAGGAACGCCTGCCCGATGCGGTGGCCCTGGTGAACCCCAGGCTCACGCGGGATGGGGAGGAACTGGCCGGGGTGGGGGTGGTGTTCAAACTCCTGGACGCCCTCTATACCACCCTCGGACGGGACAAGTCCTCCCTCTACTGGGATCTGGATCTGGTGGCCCTGGGGACGGTGGCCGACCTCATGCCCCTGGTGGGGGAGAACCGGATTCTGGTCCATTATGGTCTCAAGGTGCTTTCCCAGACCCGGAAGGCCGGCCTGAAAGCCCTCCAGGAAGTGGCCCGGCTGCGGGGGAAAACCATCAATCCCTGGCACATTTCCTTTATTTTCGGTCCCCGTCTGAACGTGGCCGGGAGGCTGCGCCACGCCCGGCTTGCGCTGGAACTCCTCACCACCCCGGAGGGACAGAAAGCCCTGGACCTGGCCCGGTTGCTGGACCAGGAAAACCGCCGTCGCCAGAACCTGGAACGAAGGATTGTGGAGGAGGCGTCCCGGAAAATTGAAACCTCGTCCCTTCGGGACCATCCCGTTCTGGTGGTGGAGGGTGAAGGGTGGCACGAAGGGGTGATCGGAATTGTGGCGTCCCGTCTGGTGGAGCGGTATGAACGGCCTGCGCTGGTGATTGCGGTGGAGGACGGGTGGGGGAAAGGCTCCGGCAGGAGTGTTCCCGGCTTTCATCTCTTTGAGGCTCTCTATGCCCACCGGCATCTTCTGGAGGCCTTTGGAGGACACCGGATGGCGGCAGGCCTGCGCCTCCGGAAGGAGCGGATCCCGGAACTCCGGGAGGCTCTGGTGGCCTATGTGGACCGGGAGCTTCCGGAGCCTCCGGAGCCGGAAGTGGAGGTGGACTTCGTTCTGCCCGATCCCGCCTGGCTGGAAGATCCCCGGCTTCCGGAAGAGTTCCGCCGGATGGAGCCCTTCGGCATGGGCAACCCCTATCCCACGTTTGTTCTCCAGAACGCCCGGATTCTCCAGCGAAGCCGTCGGGGAAAGCATACCCTGCGTTTTCTTCTGCTTTTCCAGGGGAAATCTTTTGTGGTGGACCGCAGAATCACCGGCCAGCCGTGGGAGCAGACCTCCGGGGCGGTGGTGGATGCCCTGGTGCGGCTCAAAGGGTTTCAGGGGGGCTATCCCCTTCTGGAAGCCCTGGATGTCCGGGTCCGATAGCCCCTGCGGGGTTGACAGTTCCCCATCACACGACGATATTTATCAGAGATGGAAGGGGTGGTGGAACGCTGGTTGCAGCGGCTTGCGGGGATGGACCCCTGGTCCGTGGGCCCATAGAGGCGCTGGAGCGCTGGGATCGGGATGTTGCCCCCCGCCTCCTTGAGGACGTGGCGAACTGCGAACGAAAGGATCTTCCAGACAGCCCCCGGGTGATCTTTGCGCTGACCCGAAGAATCCGGCAGATGGGGGATCCCTATCTTGCCGCTTCCCTCCTTGTTTCGGTTGCCCGGAAATGTCGGGACGCTGTCCTTTCCGACTTTCTGCAGGCCCGGGCGGCGCTGTATCTTTGTGCTTATGGACTGTTTGAGGATGCCTATCGTGCGATCAGGCCCTATCTGGACGCGCCGGAAGCTCCCCTCACCGCCCGGGTCTTCGCCGCACGGGTGGCCGCACTCTATCATCAGTATCGCCACAACTGGGAAGAGGCGCTGGTGTGGAACCGGAGAGAAGAGCAGTTCATCCGGGAGGGAGAGGACGATCCGGAGATCGCGTTTCGGCTTCCCGTGGTGTATCTGAACCGGGTGCACATTCTCCTTCACCGTTTTCGGACCCGGGGGCTGAACGGCAAAGGCGCATCCCGCAGTCAGGAAAGTCTCCAGGAACTTGTGGGCGCCCTCCGGGCATTCCATGCCTGTCGCACCGGCTATCCGGACTTCTACAGCTTCGCCTGGCCGGTGCTCGCCGAGACCTATCTTCACACGGGTTTCCCCGAACGGGCCCGGCGCCTGATCCGGTATGTCCTCTCCCGGAAGGATCGGTTTCCTCCCGAACTCCTCTCCGCCATGCATTTCTACCGGGCGGTGGCGGATTTTCGGGAAGGCCGTCCGGGTTCGCTGGAAGCCCTCCGGAAAGCCCTGCGTCTGGCCATGGAAAACGGGGCGTTCTTCCGGGAACGGGACATCCTGTATACAGCCCTGATACTTCTCCGCCGCCTCCCCCGTTCGGAAGGAACGGCCCTTGCCCAGTATGAGGAACTGTTCCGCGCGCTGCTCAAGCTCCTTGCGGAAAAAGATCTCTATACGGCGGCGGATCATTCCCTCCGGGTGAGCTGGATCGCCTACTGGATCGGGCGGAGGCTCACCGAAACAGATCCTGCGCTGCGCAGGGCGATTTTCCCCCGTTCCCTGGCCATCGCGGGGCTGGTGCATGACATCGGAAAACTCTTTCTCCCCTGGGTGCTTCTGAACCGCTTTCGTCCCTTCACGGATGCGGAGTGGAAGCTCATCCGGGAACATGTGCGGTATGGGGTGGAGGCCCTCCAGATCCTGGGCATGCCGGGGGTGGCCCGGGTGGTGGCGGAGCACCACGAGCGGCTGGACGGGTCAGGCTATCCGAAAGGGCTCACCCGGAAAGAGCTCTCCATGATGGGGGCGGTCCTGGCCGCGGCGGACACCTTTGAGGCGGCCACCTCCCCCAACCGACATTACCGCCCCCCCAAAACACCGGAGGTGGTGCTGAGGGAGATGCGCGGGCAGCATCATCCGCGGGTTTTGAAGGCACTGGAAGAACTTGCCGGACGGGGCAACCTGCTCCGTCCGGTCCCCTCACTCCCCACCTGGCTTGAGACGATCCGCCGGGGAGTATGAAAGACGCACCAGCACCTGACCCAGATCCACCAGATCTCCCTCCTTCACGGGGACGGCTTCCACCCGTGCGGGAGCCGGGGCGGTGAGGTGATATTCCATTTTCATGGCTTCCACCGTGACCAGGGGAGCGCCCTCTTCCACCTGCTCGCCCTCCTGAACGTGGACTTTCTGCACCCGGCCCGTGAGAGGTGAGGTGATCTCCCGGGGGTGTTCCGCGGTTTCAGCCCCGGGTTGCCGGGGGGGCGCGGGTTCCAGCCGGAAGACCTGGCCCTGCCAGGTCACCCACACATGGCCCTGGGCGTCCCGGGAGAACCACAGCGTTTTCCGGGTGTGGCCCTCCACCAGGACCGCCCGGTTGTCGTGAAGCACCACGTGCCAGGATCGGGCCTCCGGCGCCTCCAGCACGAGTCTGTCTTCCTGGAACGTTCCCCGGACTTCAATCACCCGGTGTCTCACCCGGACGTGGCGGGTCATGGTTCCTCTCCGATGCGGAAGCGACCCAGGGTCCGGAAGGGGGAATAGGGATCTCCGGCGACGGGGACCTCCGGTGCGGATGGGCGGCCGGCGGGGGCCAGGAGCAGCGCGGCCAGAACCTCGGGAGGCGGTTCGGGCGGGCGAAGATCCAGCGACTCCACGGTGGTGGTGAAGGTTTCGCCTCTCCGGAACGCCTCGCTTTCCAGCAGTTCCACCAGAAAACCTGCGTTGTGCACGACCCCGAGGATCGCCGTTTCTTTCAACGCACCCACAAGACGGGCCCGGGCTTCCTCCCGGGTTTCCCCCCACGCGATCATCTTGGCCAGCATGGGGTCATAGAAGGCGTGGATGGCCAGCCCTTCCCGCAGGGCATGGTCCACCCGCACGCCCGGATGGTGGGGAAAGTGGAGGGTCAGGATTTCCCCGGTGGAGGGGAGAAAACCGGCGTAGGGGTCTTCGGCATAGATGCGGGCTTCAATGGCGTGACCCCGGGGTGTTCTCTCCAGGGGAGGCAGCCTTTCTCCCTGAGCGATGCGGATCTGCCAGGCCACCAGGTCCAGTCCCCACACCATTTCCGTCACGGGATGTTCCACCTGAAGGCGGGTGTTCATTTCCATGAAATAGAAGTTTCCCTCCCGGTCCACCAGGAATTCCAGGGTCCCGGCGGAGGTATAGCCGGAAGCCTCCACCAGGCGGCGGGCGGCTTCAAACAGGCCCTGTCGGGTTTCCTCTGTGATGCCCGGAGAGGGGGTTTCCTCCACGATTTTCTGATAGCGACGCTGCAGGCTGCACTCCCGCTCTCCGAGAATCCACACGTTCCCGTGGTGGTCTGCAAGCACCTGAACCTCCACGTGGCGGGCAGGCTCAATCCATTTTTCCACAAAGACCCGGGGGTCGTCAAAGGCGCTGCGGGCTTCCCGTATGGCGCTTTCCACCTGGTGGGCCAGTTCCTCCGGGTCTTTCACCCGCCGCATGCCCTTGCCTCCCCCGCCACCCGCGGCCTTGATCACCACCGGATACCCGAGCCTTTCCGCGGCTTCCCGGGCCTCGTCCGGGGAGTGCACCAGGACCCCGCCCGGCGGGGTGGGCACCCCCGCTTCCCGGGCCAGGGCATGGGCGCGGGTCTTGTCTCCCATCCGTTCCATGGCCTCCGGCGCGGGCCCGATGAACACCAGACCGGCCTCCTGCACCGCCCGGGCAAAGGCCGGATTTTCGGAGAGAAAACCGTATCCCGGATGAACGGCTTCCGCACCGGCGCGTTTTGCCGCGTCCAGAATCCGCTCAACCTGGAGATAGCTCTCCTGCGGGGTGATGCCCCCGATGGGGAGGGCGATGTCTGCGGCTTCCACGTGAGGGCTTTCGGCGTCCACGTCGGAAAACACCGCTACCGCTTCCATTCCCAGGGTGTGGAGGGTTCGGATCACCCGCAGGACAATCTCTCCACGGTTGGCCACAAGCACCCGGCGAAAGGTCATAGACTGTCCCCTGTGTGCCTCCGAATGGTAAAGGCTCCGCCTCTGACTGTCAACGCGCGGATGTGGGGTTCGGGCAGAAGACGGTTCATTCTCCAGAGTGTATCATCACGGCATGATGGATCCGTGGAAAGAGTTTCGGGAGCGGCTCCTCTTCGTGGTGTCCGCCCCTTC
>WFYF01000053.1 GCA_015490255.1 Caldifarciminota bacterium | reverse complement strand
AATCCCTTCCGAAGCCTTTGCCAGCCGGGTGGTGGGTATGGACAGCGTGGTGTTCGTGTTTGAAAAGGGGGCAGGGGTGCGGGCGTTCTCCCTCTCCCTTCAGCCGTTCCAGGCCCGGGAGATTCTGTTTTACGATTATCCCGACGTGAGAGACATGTTCACAGTGGGGCAGTTTCTCATGATCGTGGACGCCCGCCTGGGAATTCAGGTGTTTGACATACTCAACCTTTCCCGGCAGGTGCTGTTCACCCTGACGCCCCCCTGCCCTATCCGCCAGGGTGGAGGCAGCCGGGCCTACGTCGTGACATTTTGCCGGGACTCCACCGGTTATCTCATGGAGGTGGACTTCCTGTCCCGGTCCCTCAAAGGCAAGCCCCTGAAGTTCATCTTTCCCCTTGCCCGGAAAGTGGAGCGGGTGCGCTGGCACAGAGATCTCCTGGTTCTCGCCCTGGGACGGGAGGGGGTGCAGATCCTCCGGTTCAACCCCGATGCCCGCACCCTCCAGAAAATCCGGTCCTTTCCAGCAGAAAGTCACGTCTATGACGCCCTTCTCGCGGAACGGTGGGTGGTGATCGTGGAAGGAGGACAGGGCGTTCGGCTCTTACCGAGG
Source organism: Caldifarciminota bacterium (assembly GCA_015490255.1). GTDB lineage: Bacteria > Hydrothermota > Hydrothermia > S141-80 > S141-80 > S141-80. The sequence continues at coordinate 4,528 of WFYF01000053.1, read as the reverse complement.
GAGTTTTAAAACCTTTCGCACAACCTCTCCCCTTCCCGCAGCAAGAATCTCCACGTGGCGGCCCCGCACCTCCAGATCATAAAGCCACAGTCCCCGGATGGCCAGGGTATCCAGGGAAACCCTTTTGCTGGGAAGGTCCAGCACCCGCAAACGCACGCCCCCGGGTTTCCCCCCCGTGTCCGCAGGGCTTGTGGCAAACACCAGCAGACGTTTGCCCTTTTCCAGAGCGTGGGTCCCCACCAGAGGCCGCCCCCCTCCCCATACCAGCCGGGGGGTGTCTGGAGGATGGACATACACATATGCCGTGGGAGGCCCGGGCATCGGTGACCAGCCCAGCAGCATCCCCCGGGACAGCAACCGGAGGTCCAGCACGGGATAGGGGAAAATCAGCAGGGTTTCCGGCCGGGTCCAGCGGGCCCCGCCATCCGGCGACAAACTCCGGATCACTGCTCCCTGAATCGCCCACACCACCTCAATCCCGCCGTCGCGAAGCCGGAGGGACGCGGTCTGACCCAGAAAGGGGAGGGTCCACCACCGGTCCCGGTGGTAGAGGAGCAAGCGGGAGGACAGCACGAGAAGAAGCACCTCTCCGGCCTGCACAACACGCCGTATGGTGGAAGGAGAGGTGTCTGGAATGGCCAGCAGGGTCTCCACCCGGGGGGGCACAACCCGCAGCACTCTCCGGCGGTCCCGGGTGATCCAGAAAAAGCCGCCTTCCTGTGCAGATTCCATCCGCAGGCCTGGCGGAAGGCGCAGCACCTCCCGCCAGGGTGGCCCCTGAAACACCTGACCGTCCCGGTACGCTACCCGGAATTCCGTCCCGACGGGGACCACCCCCAGAGGATCCTCCTCCTGGGGCAGGGACCAGACGGTGTCGGAAACCTCCCGGGAGGTGCAGGCCAGAAATCCCAAAAGCACGAGGGGGAGGATCCCTCCTCCCCCTCGCAGCATGGAGCGATTCATCCCGCGATCAGTTCAGAGAGGCGATGGGCTTGGGAAGAAACGCCACCGGCTTGAACTCAAAAGATCCGTCCTCCCCACGTTTGCCCTGGAAGGACAGGCTCAGGCTGGCATCCACGCCGGGTCCCGCATCGTAGAGGTAGTCCGCCATGATCTGGATACCCACGGGCTGGGGCGGGATGCGGAGAAAGGCCGCTGCACCATAGGCGATCTCCGCCACGCTGCCGAAGGAGAAGCTCCCGCCAAACTGACGCTCAAACGTTCCGTTCACCAGGATGCTCAGATCCACAAGGATGGGGTCACTGGAGCTTCCCGCCCCCCAGGCAATAATGCCCGCAGCGGCGCCACCAGCCACACCGGCAAAGCCCTGATAGCTACCGCCCCAGCCGGCCAGGGCGCTGATGGTGAGATAGGAGGGGGGAAGCTGACCGTCCGCATCCAGCCGGCAGTCAAAATAGCTGGACACGTTGTCCGGAATGTCCACGATGCCCAGGGCTTCCAGCGTCTGGAAAAGATCGCTGCAGGAGATGGTCACGTTCAGCTCCGCCTGCCCGGGTTTCCAGGGGAGATCCACCTTGTCGGTGGTGGGGGCCTGAATCATGCCCAGAGAAATCATGTCCCGGGCATCCAGGAACTGGACATAGGCATCCCCCCCACCCGGGAGGACCACGCCGGATTTTGCCTGGAGGGTTGCCTCAGGCACGGTGGGCGCCTTCTGACAGCCCGCCAGCGCCACGAGCAACCCCAGCACGAGGAGTTTCCGCATCGCCATACCTCCTGTTAAGGAATCCATACTTTCCGAATCCGGGCCGGGCTGGGGCCCCCCTCCAGCCGGAGGAAGAACACCCCCTGCCGCTGAAGGGGCAACACCATGGGGGTCCGGAGGACCCTTCCCTGAAACACCACCCGCCCCAGCACGTCCAGAAGGGTCACCCGCATGCCGGAAGGAAGGGAACCGGTCAGGACAATCTGCCCCCGACGCACCTGAATTTCAGGGGACAAAACGCTTCGCGCACCTTCCGCCACATCCACACCCCAGTAAGTCCCCACCGACACGAGTTTCAGGGTGTCGGCCTGGAGCACAAACACACCGAAGACGCTGTCCGCGGGAATGGACGCGATGTCCACCCGCTGGAAGGTCACATCGTTGATCTGGCTCCCCAGGCTCACCGAATCCTGCAGGGTGGGATGGGACACCTTGAGAAAGCTCGGCGAGAAAATGTCGGTATAGGCATACCAGGGGGATGTCCCATCATACCGGTACACGCTGGCACCGGGGAGGAAGTTCACCAGAGGGGTTGCTTCTCCGGTGCTGGACCAGAAAAGGCCACCCGAAGCGATGGTGACCTCCATCAGGGTGTCCTCCCCCGTTGTGCTCAGATCCGGATCCACCAGCGCAAAGAAGGTGGCACTTCCCGGCGCATCGTCCAGGGACACCACCGCCCGGGGATCGGTGTGCTGGGCCAGGAGGCTCCCGCTCCCGTCCCGGCGTTCCAGCGTAGTCTGACCGGTTCCCAGATCCAGCCACGCAAAGGCAAAAGATCCAGGCCCTTCCACGGCAAACCCGGAAAGGTAGGGAACGGCGTGAGCCACCTGAAAGAGCGGGGTGATCTGGCCCGTTCCGGGATCCAGGGCCACCACCTCCGCGGTATCCACCGAGATCGTCCGGACAAGATACACCGAAGTGCACGATCCGCAGTTGGCCACCCGGATGAAGGTGGTGTCGGGGAGGACCCAGAAAGCCAGAACGGAGCCAAAATAGGGAACGGAAGAGAAAGCCACGGCCAGCGTGTCGTTCCCGGGGTTCACATCACCTCCAAGCTGCACCACCGCCTCACCGATGAAATCGGTCTGGGCTGCAGGGGTGAAACTGGAAAAAACCACCACGGTGGTCTCCCCCGCAGGGAGACCAGACACGTTCTGGGTCTCCTGGAACACCACCTGACTGGTGGCCACGTCCCGGATGGTGAAGGTCACCGAAAAGCTCTGGGCCTGCGCAGAAAGGTTTTCCACCGAAACTTCCACAGGGACAGCGCTACCCACCGGCACATACTGCCCATCCTGGGGGGATAGGATGGACCGAACCGCGGCGTCCGTGACGCCCGGGAGGGTGGCCTCCAGGGTGATGTTGTCCAGGCCCAGAAGGATGGCGTTTCCGTCCGCGAACGCCCGGAAGGCGAACTGGACGCTGTCCGATCCTGAAATGGAAAGGGGAACGGTGTCCGTCTCAATCGCAAGGTCTGCAAGCTCCCGCACATAAGCCGGCATCCAGCCGCTCCAGGCTCCCCCGGCGTAGGTGCGCACCAGCACAGACAGGGTTTCCCCGCTGGGGGTGGCCTCTCCCCACAGCCCCAAATCAAACCACAGGACATGGTTGGTGGAAGCCGGGTCCAGGGGGATCACCGGGGTGGACAGGGTGTCATCCTGAGCCACCGAGAGGTTGAGAAACACCGAGAAGGTGTCGGCGTTGGGCGGCGATGGGAAATAGTTGGCCGCCGTGTCCACCGTCCAGGTGGCGGCATCCCCGCCGTTTCCGATGGTCCAGCCCGCCGGGAGCGCACCGTCCTCAAAGCCCTCCTGAAACACCACCGCCTGGGTCAGCATCAGCACCCATGCACCGATCATGCCTGCCTCCTTTTCAACTGGGGGTATAGACCTTCGTGGCCAGCCGCAACCGGATGTTCAGCTTGTTCATGATCACGAAAACCCGGATCCCGACATACTTGTATACCAAAAAGGTAGCCAGGGCAATCAGGCCGATGATCATGGCGTATTCCACTGCGGAGGCCCCGCTTTCCTCCCTCACCAGTTCCCCCAGCCGCTGCCAGATCCCTCGCATGGTTGACCTCCTGTGCCCATCTATTATATAGGCGTTTCCGGGCCTTTTGTCAACCCCCTGTCCAGGTCCACGGGGGGCAGGGCCCGGAATCCCACAAGCCCGGTCAGGGTTCCCAACACTCCCGGCATGAAAAACACCCAGGGGATGGGAATGTGATCCGCCAGCACGCCCGTGAACAGGCTGGACAGGGCCATGAATCCCAGCACCGTGAGCTGGATCAGGGCGAACACCCGGCCCTGAAAATCCGGGGGGACGATCCGCTGCACCAGGGTGGTCCGGGTCACGGTGATGAGGGGGATGGCCAGACCGTGGATCGCAATAAACACTAGGGCCACCGGATAGGATCGGATCCATAGAAAAGGCAGATAGGTGGCTCCGTCCAGCACAATCCCCCACAGCAAACCCCGCCGGAGGTCCCTCACGGGACGGATCAGGAGCAGAAGGGTGCCCGCAAGCCACCCAAGCCCCAGAGATGCCTCAAACCACGCAAACTCCGCAGCTGAAAGACCAAAGGTCTTTTTCACCAGGAGACTCGCCCCCACCGTGGCCGGACCCATGATGAAAAAGTTGTCCAGCGCGGTGAGCGCCAGGAGCACCCCCACAAAGCGGTGACGAAAGGCATACCGCAACCCCTCTGCGGTTTCTCCCAGGAGATTCCGCCCTTTCCTCCGCAGGCCTTCCCGCACCGGGAGCACCGCGATGGTAACCGCCGATATCAGAAAGGTGAAG
>WFYF01000052.1 GCA_015490255.1 Caldifarciminota bacterium | reverse complement strand
GCGGTGACGGGGGAGCTTCAGGCACGTCCAAAACCGGTTCCGGGGACGCCTCCTCTCCACCGTCCTCCTCCGCACCGGCCAGGAAGGCCTCGTCCACCTCCACCTGGAGATCCTCCTCTTCTCCGGGCATCGGTGCCGGCTCTTCCGGTTCCGGTTCTTCCGGGACCTCCCCGACGTCAAGCATATCGGTGGGGGAAGCTTCAACCTTTTCTGCAGAGGGAGAAACGCCCGCGAACAGCTCACTCTCCTCCGGCTCCGGAGGGGTGATCTCCGGCAAGGGACCGGAGGGCTCTTCGGGCTTCTCGTTCACCGTCTCTTCCTCAAAAGAAGGAAGGGACGGCGCAGCATCCCCGCCCAGAAGCTCGGCCTCAACGGACCGGGCTTCGCCTTTTTCTGCAAGCAACTGCTCTTCAATGGAAACAGGGCCTTCCTCTTCCTCCAGGGTGGAGGGAAACCCGGGAACCTCTTCGGAAAGAGGGGATTCGGGGAGGGGCTCTTCTGCGGGAATGCCCACCTCCCGCGCCAGCTTTCGCAGCTTCTCGTCTTCGCTTTCCGGCTCTTCCAGGTCCGGAAGGGCGTCTGCCTCCCCGGGAGGCATATCGGGGATGTTCTCCTGTGCTTCCTCCTTATCCTCTTTTTCCTCGCTGGAGATTACGCCGAGGGAGGCGAAAGCATCGGTCATGACCGAAGGCTCGGAAGGCATGGATCTCTGGACGGGCTGGATCACCTCCGGGACCCCTCCGGTGTCCTCCTCTTCTGGCTCCACCTCCACGGGGGCCTCAAGATCGGCCTCCTCTTCCTCCTCCCCCTTTTCCGGAAGGGGCGGAGCGGCGCGGCGCCGGCGGAAAAACACCAGACTGCCCGTGACCAGCGCCAGGAGAAACACGCCTCCCGCGATCAGGAAAAACAGCAGGGGTTTGCCTTTCCCCAGAGGAATCACCAGCGGAAAGTCCCCGGCCACTTCATACACGGCCAGGATGTGCCGGCTGAACTCCATCTGATCCACGGGTTTCGCCGGAAAGTCCCAGCCCTCTGGCAGGAAAATCCGCACCGAGCGTGCCGGAAGATCCGACAGCACCCGCAGGGCCCCTGTGGGGAGCCCCTCCACCTGGAGAGAGAATGCATGGCGGCCCGGGGGTATGGCCACCCGAAGGCTCACCCCGTCCACCTTCCGCTGCCACCGCCACCCATCGGGGGAATGAAACTTCACCACCGGTTGACGCAACCCTTCCAGGAAAAGTACGGTGAGGGGAGACGAAGGGGTGGCCTCCTCCACCTCTCCCCGGACATCCACCAGGATCTTCCCCCCGCTCCGGGGCAGCACCGTGAGTTCCAGCTTTGCCAGACGGGCCCCCATCAGGGGGGAAGCCATCAGTCCCAGAACCAGAAGAAACCGGAATCTCATGGTGCCTATATTGTGTGGCCTCATTCGCGGTTTTGCAAGCGATCACGACAAGCGGCCGGATCGCCGGTTGCCCGCAGACACCGCAGGAACCAGACAAGGGCCCCTGGCCGCCAGGGGTGATCCGGAATTTCTGGAACCTCCATCCCGAACCGTTCACGCAGGCGGGCGAGCGCACGCTTCAGCGGCCCACCTTCCAGCGGAGGAAGTTCCAGGATGGCGGCCACGCCGGAAAGTTTCTCCCCCGCCAGCACGAGCCCCACCCGGAAAGGAAATCGGTTCCACCGATCTCCCATACGGAACACGTATGGATCCCTTCTGCCGGGTGTCGGGGCCCCCGGCGGGACGTCGTCCACAGCCAGCAGGCACCCTGCAGCCACGAGGGGGAAGGGAGGGATCCATACCCGGTGAGCTGGGTCGTGACGGATTTCCCATGACTGCCGGACCGTTTCAAAGTCCACATGGATGACGGGACGCGCAATCCGGACCCACCGGGGATCTTCGGAAAGGGGTTCCCCGGGTCCGTGGAGAGCGGGGGCATAAACCCGAAGGGCTCCACCTTCTGTCCATACCGTGTGCGGAAGGACGGTCTCCCCCTCCACAAACGCTTCAAGACTCTGAAGCGCAAAGGTCTTTCCGCTTCCCGGTGGCCCTGCGATGCCCACAGGATCTCCCGCATGGAACGTCTCCAGCCAGATCCGGGTGTCCGTCTCCTCCACCCCGAAGTTTTCCCGCATCCACCCGACCCATTCTTCCCGGATGCGAACCCGAAAGTTCCGGGCCTTTTCGGCGAACTCTTCCAGGGATACGGGCACAGGCCCGACGTAAGGATCCTTCCGGAGCGCATCCGCGGCCCGCTCCAGTCCCTTTTCCGTGAGGGAATACAGGGCGGCGCCTTTCGTGGTGGCCCCCCGCTGGACCAGAAAACCCTGATGCTGCAGGTGCTGGAGAAGGGCGGTCATCAGGGCGGGAGGCAGGGCGATCCGCTCAAAGATCATCTGGGGGGTAAGAGAACCGTACATGTAAAGGGTTTTCAGCACCAGATCCACCACCCCTTCCTGATGGATGCCGCGCAGTTCCACTTCACCGCTCCTGGTTCAGGGCCTTCCTGAATTTTTCCAGTTGCTTCTGGAAAAACGCGTTGTCGGGATCTGCCGCCAGTGCCTTCAGCTCCATCTCCACAGCCTCCCGATAGCGTCCAGCGGCGTAGAGAGCTTCCGCATAGGTGTCCATGATGTTGGGATCCTCCGGGGCCAGGAGATGGGCCCGCCGGGCGGCTTCCAGGGTCTCTTCCGGATAGGCTTTGAGCAGGGCAAAGGACCAGGCCAGGCTGTTGAGCACTTCGGGGTCCCGAAGGCTGTCCCGGAGGGCTTTCACCAGGAGATCGTGAGCCCGATCCAGAAAGGCCTCGCGGCGGGCACTGTCTTCCTGCGCCAGGCGAAGATAGGCCGGCGCGAGGAACGCGTACTGCCACTTCTCATACAGCCTCCGGAGTTCCCGGACGGGCTCGGGCTGATCCACCACCCGGAGCTCCACCAGCCGGTCATCCACTCCCAGGTATCCTCCCCGTGCCCGAACCACGTAGAGGGCTGCCGACTGCTTTCCCCGCCGATCCCCTCCCGCCGCCTCCCCGGCTTCAAGGGCGGCGAGAAGGCGCTCCGCCAGAGGGCCCCGCGTGGATTGAAAAACCCGCAGCATGGTGTCTACCACCTCCGGACCCGTGAGAATGTTCCCCTGGACGCACACGAAGGTTCCCCGCCGGTGGCCCGCCCAGGGGAGGGTTCCCTCCCCCGTGAAGTTCGCACACCGGCCCTCCCGGTCCATCACCGCAACCTGACGGTCCTGGGGAGCGGTGTCCCGGGCAAGCAGAACCCTCAAAACAGTCTCTGCCGATTTCCCTTTCCGGAGAGCTTCCAGGCCCCAAGGGCCGAAAAATGGATTGGCCAGCGCCTGGGTGGCCACCGCCCCCACCTCCGCCTCCAGCCAGGGGACAATATAGCCCACATCCAGCACCCGGGAGGCCACGGCGATCCCCCATTCCCGGGTCTCGGGATCAAATCCCACGATGGAAAACGTTCCCGATGGGGGGATCGCCAGCAGGACCAGCGCAAGGAACATACCCCGCCTCCTGTTTTTTCAGAGTTCCTGCACGTCTTCGGGAAGGACCTCAAGTTCAGGGTGGCGCTGCCCTTCCCGGAGAAACCCCATGAGAGGCTCCTGTTCGTGCTCAAAGAGAAGAAGCCATCGTTCCCGAATCATCCTGGGGTAAAGAACCTTGCGGGCCTGGAGCGTCACCAGGGGTTCCAGGTCATAGGCCATGATGTAAG
>WFYF01000051.1 GCA_015490255.1 Caldifarciminota bacterium | reverse complement strand
GACCAGATAGAGGGTGAGGGGGTGAATGGCCGGACCGGACAGCCCGCCCATGCCCCGGGGCAGGATGAAGGTGCGCCGGTGCACATCCACCGCGGTTCCGGGATAGGTGTTGGCGATCACCACCGCGTCCGCTCCGCCCGCCTCGGCCGCCCGGGCCTCCTCCCGGATGTCCACGAAACTGGGGGTGAGTTTCACCCAGAGGGATTTTTCCGTGCGCTTCCGCAGCCGGGCCACCAGCCGCTCCAGGGCCAGAGGATCCTGACCGAACAGGAGGCCGCTTTCCACATTGGGACAGCTCACGTTCACCTCAATGGCCTGGACCGGCGCCTCGTCCGCCACGTCCACCAGAGCCTCAAACTCCTCTGCCGTCTGTCCCTCCACGTTCAGGATCACCTCCACCCCCGCCTCCTGCAGGAGGGGAAGCACCTCGTCCACATACCGCCGGATCCCCATGTTCTCCAGGCCAATGCTGTTCAGCAGGCCGCAGGGGGTCTCCACGATGCGGGGGGGCGGGTTGCCTTCCCGGGGTTCCAGGGTGAGACCCTTGGAAACCACCCCACCCAGCCGGGAAACCGGAAGGGTGGCGAGGAGTTCGGTGCCATACCCGAAGGTGCCGGATGCGGTGAACACCGGGTTAGCAAAGCGGGCTGGCCCGATCTGGATCTCAAGCATGAACCAGGGCCCTCAGGTCTTCCAGCACCCGGGTGACATGGCCTTTCACCCGGACGTTGGGATACACCTTTGCGATGTTTCCGTCAGGATCAATGAGGAAGGTGGTGCGCACCGTGCCGAAATAGGTCCGGCCAAAGCGTTTTTTCTCCTGCCACACCCCATAGGCCTGGACCACCTGCTTTTCCGTGTCCGCCAGGAGATGAAAGGGCAGGTTGTGCTTCTCTTTAAACTTCCGGTGGGATTCCGGGGGGTCCACGCTCACGCCCACCACCACGGCCCCGAGTTTCTCAAAATCCCGGATGTGATCCCGGAAGTCCTCCGCTTCCCGGGTGCATCCCGGCGTCATATCTTTGGGATAGAAATACAGCACCACCCACTTCCCCCGGAAATCCCGGAGACAGCGCTCTTTCCCCGACTCGTCGGGGAGGCAGAAATCCGGTGCCCGATCCCCTTCCCGGAGCATGGTTTGCCTCCTTTCACTGCGGGATCTGAAGAAGCCGGGCGTCCGCATAAGCGGTGTCCGGCGCGGTGTATTCCAGAAGGGTCACGAAGGTGTCCACCCCGTCCGGAAGAGTCCGGTCCAGATCCAGAAGCGCGGAGAAAGTGGTATCCAGGAACACCCGTGCAGGAGGCTCTCCGTTCCGGTAAGCCGAAAGTCCATCCCGATCCGTCCAGATCAGGCGGATGCTCATCCCCCGGCTCAAACGGACTTCTCCGGAAAGCCGTCCTGCGGCAAAAGCGCGGGACCAGATCACATAATAATAGGTGGACTCCGGAAGTACCATCCGCCCCAGCATCGCCGCGGTGGCGTTCACCCAGGCGAGGGTTCCCGACCACACTGCGGTGGAGGTTTCTCCGGCGGAAGTGTAGGTGAACACCGCCTGGACCGCGGTGTCGGGAAGGGCTGAAGCCGGAAAGGCGATGCGGTAAGGAGAGCCGTCGGCGGTGAGGGAAAGGGAGGTGTCAAACACAAAGGTGTCGGCGGGAAACATCAGCGCAAGCTGCGTGAGTTCCACATCCCCGTCCACGCGCACCCTGGCTTCCACCTCTCCCAGCGAAGGATAAAACACCACGTATTGCACGGTGAAGTTCGCGGGGAACAGGCTTTCCACCACCCGGCGGCAGCCCGTTCCGGCCACAAGGCCAGCAAGACCCAGGATCAGGAAGATTCTTCGGTCCATGCCGGTCTCCGTTTCTCCAGAAAGGCCCTCATGCCTTCCTGAGGTTCACCGGTGGTGAAGAGATAGGCAAAGGTTTCCGCCTCAAAGGCCTGGGCCACGGGGAAAGGCATGTCCACACCCCGGAGGACCATCCGTTTGGCAAGAGGAATGGCATGAGGCCCGCCCTTCAGCACGTCCCGGGCCACATCCATGGCGGTCTCCAGCGCTTTTCCTTCTTCGGCCAGCACCTCCACCAGACCGATCCGGTGGGCTTCTTCTCCCGTAATCCGGCGGCCGGTGAGAATGAGATACCGGGCCCAGCCGGTGCCCACCAGGCGGGGCAGCCGCTGGGTGCCGGCAAACCCGGGGATGATGCCCAGATGGACCTCCGGTTGCCCGAACTGGGCGGTGCGCTCGGCCACCCGGATGTCGCAGGCCATGGCCAGCTCCATGCCACCCCCCAGGGCATAGCCGTGGACCGCGGCGATCACCACCTGAGGCAGCTCTTCCAGAAAACCGAACACCCGCTGTCCCTTCCGGGCAAAGGCCACCGCCTCCTCCGCCTGAAAGCCGCTCATGGTCCGGATGTCCGCGCCGGCAACAAAGGCCCGCCCTTCCCCCCGCAGGATGAGCACCCGGAGGGAGGTGTTTTTTTCGGCATCCCGGAGAAAGGACTCAAGTTCATCCAGCACATCCAGACTCAGGGCGTTGAGCTTGTCCGGACGGTTGAAGGAAAGAATACCGATGGGACCCTGCTGTTCAAACTTCAGAAACTCCATCGTGCCGCCTCCTTCGGTTTGGATCTCCACGGGATATTATACGAACTCCGGGAGAGATCATCAAAGATCCATCCGGAGTCATGCGGAGCCTGTGTTGTGCCCCGGAGGGAGGCCGGTTCGGAGGATCTTCGGAGCCGGGGTGGCCGGGACCTCTGGACCCGGCCACCCCGTTCTGCCCGTTCAGGAGGCTCTGCGGGGAAGTTCCTGGAGGTGACGGGTCAGTTCCTCTTCAGAAAGGATGCTGGGTGAGAGTTCTCCTTTCAGAAACTGGTCATAGGCCATCAGATCAAAGTGCCCATGGCCGGACAGGTTGAACACGATAACCCGTGGGGAGCCTTCCTCTCGGGCGCGCAGAGCCTCATCCCGGGCCACCTTCACCGCGTGGGCCGATTCCGGGGCCGGCACGATGCCCTGGGCGCGGACGAACTCCACCGCCGCCTCAAATACTCCCACCTGATCCACCGCCACCGCCTGGATATAGCCCTCCCGATACAGCATGGACACCACCGGCGCCATGCCGTGATACCGCAGGCCTCCCGCATGGATGGGGGGAGGGACAAAACGGTGCCCCAGGGTAAACATGGGGAGCAGAGGGGTCATCCCGGCTGTGTCTCCGAAATCATAGGCATAGACCCCCCGGGTCAGACTGGGTGCGGCGGCGGGTTCCACGGCGATCACCCGATAGCGGTCTTTCCTGCCCTCCCGGAGCATCTCCCCAACGAAGGGGAAAACCAGTCCGGCAAAGTTGGAGCCGCCCCCCACCGCGCCGATCAGGACGTCCGGGGTTTCCCCCACCATTTCCAGCTGCTTCTGCACTTCCAGCCCGAGAATGGTCTGATGGAGCAGCACGTGGTTCAGCACGCTTCCCAGGCTGTAATGGGTCTTCGGATCCGAACGGGCAGCCTCCACCGCCTCGCTGATGGCGATCCCCAGGCTCCCCGGATGGTCGGGGTTTTCTGCAAGAAATCGTTTTCCCGCTTCCGTGTGAGGACTGGGGCTCGGGATCACCCTGGCGCCGAAGGTTTCCATCAGGATCCGGCGATAGGGCTTCTGGTTGTAACTCACCCGCACCATATAGACTTCGCACGCCAGCCCGAACAGGGAAGAAGCGAAGGCCAGGGCGCTTCCCCACTGTCCTGCCCCGGTTTCGGTGGTCAAACGCCGGATTCCTTCCTCCCGGTTGTAAAAGGCCTGGGGCACTGCAGTGTTGGGTTTGTGGCTGCCCACAGGGCTGGTGCCTTCATATTTGAAATAGATTCGGGCGGGCGTATCCAGAACCTTCTCCCACCGCCGTGCACGGAAAAGCGGCGTGGGCCTCCAGAGGCGATAGGCCTCCATCACCGGTTCCGGGATGTCAATCTCCCGCTCGCGGGCGATTTCCTGCTCTATGAGTGCCCGGGGGAAGAGACCCTCAAGGGCTTCCGGGGGAAGGGGCTCGCCCGTGGCGGGATTGCGGGGCGGATCCGGAGAGAAGGGGAGATCCGCCAGGATGTTGTACCATCTGCGGGGCAGTTCCCGCGGGTCCAGCACCACCATGTCCTGCATTGCACACCTCCTGGTTTGTCAACCTGCCCCCTGAAAAACAAAAACCCCCGGCTTTCGCCGGGGGTCGGGACATCGCACAGCAACGTCTTCAGGGCGGCGATATCCCGACCCCCTGGCGGCCCTTCCACCACCAGCCCTGGAGGGTCAGGATGATCGCTGCCCGTTTCATCAGAAGGCTATTGTACAGACCCATCCCCACGCTGTCGAGTCCCCGCCTTGCCTCATCAAAAATCTACACGAAATGAACTGCGTGCCTCACGAAAAAATCTACACGAAAGATCCTGTACCCTCCCTCCTGACAGGATCACGAAACCAGGAGGGAGGATACCATGCCCAACAAGGAGCTGGATCTCATGACCCGGAAAAAGATCTCTCGCCAGCTTGCCAAAAGATATCGGAAAGCCTCCAAGAAGGAGAAGTCCCAGATTCTCAACGAGTTCTGCGCCCTCACCGGGTACAACCGCTCCTACGCCTCCTTCCTCCTCCGAAACGCCGGCAAAACCATCACCGTGTAATTACAAGGGGTCCCCATGGGATTTCTTCCGAAATCCCATGGGGTAAAAACGGCCCTCGCATCCGCCAGTATACCCCACGCGCTTCCAGCCGGAAGCGCGTGGGGACCCCCGAAGGGAAGAAGTCCTGCGACGTTCCGTACGGAACGTCGCAGGATAAAAG
>WFYF01000050.1 GCA_015490255.1 Caldifarciminota bacterium | reverse complement strand
GTACATCACACCGATGCTGTGGCGGAGGGTGCTTTTCCAGAAGAAGGCGAGCTCCTCGTCCTCCAGAGGCTCACCGAGGGGGTCGTTCCCGGAAAGTTTTGCGGTCACGGTCTGGAGGTCTCCCCAGGTGGTGTAGGCCAGATCATAGGCCACCAGCACGCTGGGAACGGGACGCCAGGCCACCCCGAGGGTATAGGTCCAGGGAAGGGGCAGGGTGGCGCTCACATCGGCTGTGGAACTCCGGGTCCCACCCAAGAAGAGAACCGTGTCGGCCGCTCGCGCCGGGTCCTGGGCCAGCTGGCTGGCAATATAGCGGTTGTAAGGGAGATACAGGGTGAGGTCGGCGGTTCCGGAAAGCCGGGGACTCGTGCCCCCCCGGACGGATGCAGCGAGGGAAAGGTTGGGGGCGGGCTGATAACGCACGCCCGCTGCGGCATAGGCGTGGAAACCCGAAGCCTCCATTTTCTGGTCCACAAAGAAGTGGCTGTATTGCACAGGAAGCTCGGTTTCTCCGGTGAACACCGCCACCGGTCGCCGCAGCGCGATCTGGGTCCGTCCCCCACCGAGGGCCAGCCCTACCTGAAAGGCTCCAAAATCCCTGGCCACACCGACGGCCACCACCACGTCCTGGAGGTTGCTCTCCCAGTCGTATTTCGGATAGGTGGGGGCGTTCTCGCGGGTATAGCTGGCATCGTAAACGTAATAGCCCACCGGCAGGTCAAAGAGGTCAAAGGCCCCTCCCAGACCAAAGGGGACGAAGACCGAAAGGCCCAGCGTCAGGTTTTTCTCCTCCCAGGGATAGGTGATGCCGAGGGAGGGAACGGGAATCCAGGATTGCCTGTTGGCCACTTTGGACCGGAGGGCATAGCCCCCGTCGTAATAATACAGTCCTGTCCGGGGCACATAGGTGATCACCGGCCGGATGGCCACACCGGAGAAGGCCGCCTGAAACCCCGCCGAGGCCAGGCCAGCAGGGTTCCAGAAGATCGCGGAATGGTCAGAGACCCAGGCCGAGGCAGCACCGGCCATTCCCTGGGGCACCACACCGGTCCCCGAGAGGGCAAACCCCCCGGCCTGCAGGAATCCGGGCAGGGCAAGCCACCACCATCGTCTCATGCCGCATCCTCCTTGTTGGTTTGAAACACACGACTGGCAAGCCACGCCAGGATCAGACTCACCGGAAAGGCGACAGCAAGCTCATAGAGGTCTCCCGGTCGTCCCAGACCGTCCCGCCACAGAACGGTGACCGTCGGTCCGGCAATCAGGGAAACCAGGGCTCCGTAACGGTTGAACCTGCGGTCATACAGGGAAAGGATGACAATGGGAGAAAAGGCGGCCCCCAGGGCGCTCCACGCATAGAGCACAAAGCGATAGATGAACCGGACATCCATCAGGGCGAAGGACAGAGCGATTGCGGCAAGCAAAGCAATCACGCCCCGGGTGGTCCAGACCAGCTTCCGGGAATCCATCCGTTTTCCGGTGAGGGCGAGATACAGGTCGTTTACCAGGGTGGTGGAGGCGTAGATAAGCTGGGAGTCGGCCGTGGACATGATGGCTGCGGTGACAGCGGCAAGGATCACACCGGCGAGCACAGGATGGAGGAAGGTGGCGGTGAAAACCGCCAGGGCCTTTTCCGGGTCTGCGGGCTGGGCCATCTGGTTCGTTTCCACCAGGACGCGGGCCACGACCCCCAGCCCCACGGCCCCGAAATAGGCCAGTGTGCTCCAGACGATGGCGATCCAGGCCGCTCTCCGGGCTTCCCCCTCATCCCGCACCGTAAAATAGCGGATCACCACGTGGGGCATCCCGGGATAGCCGAAAGCGATGCCCAGAGCCTCGGCAAGAACTACGCCCAGCGCACCAAGGGCAAACGCCTGAGGGCCCCACAGATGGGTGAGGCCCAGACCTTCTGCGATCCGCCAGACTTCTCCAGGTCCTCCGGCAAGCACCGTTCCCCACAACGGAAAGACCACCAGCACCGTGGCCATGAGAAGGCCCTGGATCAGATCGGTATAAGACACCGCGGCATAACCACCCATGAGGACATACAGGGCGATCACCACCGCCCCCATCCACACGCCGGTGCTGTAAGACGTGAGCCCCATACCTTCCAGCTGCTTCCCCGCTCCGGTGAATTGAGCCACCACATAGGCCGTCATGAACACGGTGATGATCAGGGCTGAAAGCACCCGGAGAAGGTGGCCCCGATCTCCGAATTTATGCTCAATGTAATCCGAAAGGGTGAGGCTTCCGAGGCGATCGCTTTCCCGCTTGAGGGGGAGCATGATGAACCGGGCGTTGAACCAGTAGCCCAGCACTCCCCCGAGGGCCACCCAGAAGGCGGCAAAACCGAGCTTGTATCCAAGTCCCGAAAGTCCCAGGATGAGCCAGGCGCTCTCCGCGCTGGCAGCTGCGGAAATGGCCGTCACCCAGGCCCCCAGGCTCTTGCCCGCGGTAACAAAATCTTCATAGCCCCGGGAGAACCGGATTTCCCCCAGGATGCCGATGAGCATGAGAACCACCAGATAAACGGCAAACGTGATCCACACCGCTGTGGTGTGCAGTTCCTGAGCGTTGAGCAGACCCGGAAGAAGGAGGATCAGCGTCGCTTTTTTCATGACGCACCCTCCTTCATGAACCGGTAGATGTCCAGAATCATCAGCAGGGTGGGGAGGAGGATGAACACGATAAAAAGCACCATATCCCTCATCCTGCACCTCCTGTGAGCCAAGAGCCAGAGAACGCCGTTGCGCCCTGTATTGTACACCTTCCCCATCACGGCGTCAACCACGGGGTGGAATTTCGGGGGCACCGTGGATTTGCAGGTTTCGGAAAGGAGGTGTATACTTGAAACACCACAGGAGCACGGAGGGCGAGGATGGCGGACTGCATTTTCTGCAAAATCGCCGCAAAGGAGATTCCGTCTACGATTGTGGCCGAATCCGATGCGTGGGTGGCCTTTCGGGACATCAACCCCCAGGCACCCACCCACATCCTGATCATTCCCCGCAAACATCTGGAACGTCTGGCGGATGCCGCGCCGGAGGACCGGGAGCTCCTGGGAGAACTCCTCCTGGCCGCCCGGGAGGTGGCTCAAAAGGAGGGACTTGAGAAGGAAGGCTATCGGGTGGTGATCAACAACGGCCCCTTTGCAGGGCAATCCGTCTATCACCTTCACATCCACGTGCTGGGGGGTCGCCCCCTGGGGTGGCCTCCCGGATAAACCGGAGGGACGGGAATGAACCTGGGGATGCCTGAAGTTCTGTTGATTTTCGGGCTGGCCCTTCTCCTTTTCGGCCCCAAGAAGCTCCCCGAGCTGGCCCGGGGGCTGGGAAAGGCGCTCCGTGAGTTCCGCAAAAGCGTGAACGAGGTCACGGCGGACGTGGAGAGCGCCCTGGAGGAGAAGCCGGAGGAGAAACGGCCTGCGCCATGAGTGTGGTTTCCATCCGGCTGCTGGGAGATGAGGTCCTCCGCCAGCGGGCAGAGGCGGTGGAGGGTGTGGATCCGGGTCTGTTGAAACTTGTGGAGGACCTGTCCGACACGGTGCGGGCCGCGGAAGGCCTGGGCCTTGCGGCCCCTCAGATCGGTGTGCTGCGGCGGGTGTTCGTGCTGGACCTGGAGGCGCTCCAGATCGGCAAAGGGGTGAAGGCTTTTATCAACCCCGAAATTGTGGAGAAGTCGGGCTGGGTGGTGGGAGAGGAAGGGTGCCTTTCCATCCCCGGTGTGTATGGGGAGGTGGGGCGGTTTGCCCGGATTCGCTATCGGGCAAAGGTGCTCCAGGACGGGGAACTGGTGGAGGAAGAGGGGGAACTGGAAGGGCTTGCCGCCCGGGCCTTTCAGCACGAACTGGATCACCTCAACGGCGTGCTTTTCATTGATCACCTTCCCCTCCGGGAACGGATGCGGCTTCTGGCGGAATGGAAGCAATCCTACGCCTCCGGGACGACCTCCTCCGGCTGAAGCGCCTCCGCCGGGCGGGGTATCTCCACTATGGCCTGGAAGACGGCGAGCACATTGCGGATCACGTTTTTGGGGTTGCCCTGTGGGCTCTCGTTCTCACCGATCTTCTCCGGCAGGAAGGGGCGGATCTCTCCCGGGAACGGGTGCTGATGATGGCCCTCCTCCACGAACTGGGGGAAGCCCGGCTGGGGGACCTTCATTACGAGGCCCGGGACCTTCTGGGGCACGAAGCGGTCCGGGAAGCCGAGCGAAAGGCCATTGCCCGGGTGCTGGCACCTCTGCCGGAATCCGTGCGGGAGGAATATCGGCAGCTCTGGGAAGAGTTTGAGACCGGGGAGAGTCTTGAAGCCCGGGTGGTTCGCCTGGCGGACCGTCTGGAT
>WFYF01000049.1 GCA_015490255.1 Caldifarciminota bacterium | reverse complement strand
CCTGGAGGTGGATCGGGAAAGCCTCCAGGTTCACGTGGAACCCGGGGTGATCACCGGAGAACTCCACCGGGCGGTGGAGGCCGAGGGTCTGTTCTATCCGCCAGATCCGGCCAGCCTTTCCATGTGCTCCATCGGGGGGAACGTGGCGGAGAATGCCGGCGGTCCCCGGGCCCTGAAATACGGCGTGACCCGCCATTATGTCCTCGCCCTGGATGTGGTCCTCCCCGGCGGCACCCGCCTTTCCCTCGGACGACCCACCCGGAAGTGGGTGGCCGGATACGATCTCCCGGGCCTGTTTGTGGGTAGCGAGGGAACCCTGGGGGCCATCACCCGGGTCACCCTCCAGCTCCTGCCCCGGCCCGCACACGTGGTGGGGTTGTGGGCGCTGTTTCGGGATGAAGAGGACGCCGCCCGGGCGGCCACGGAGATCCTCCAGTCCGGCGTGCTCCCGCGGGTGCTGGAGTTCGCCGACCGGCACAGCATGGCGGTGATCCGGGAGGATCTTCCCGCCCTTCCGGAAGAGGCCCGGGCCTTTCTCCTCGTGGAGCTGGACGGGGACGAGCCTGCGGCGGTGGAGCCGGCGTTTCTCCGGGTGGGGGAGATTCTTGACAGGCAGGCGCTGGATGTGCGGGTGGGTGAAGGGCATGGCCAGATGGACCGCCTGTGGGAAGCCCGGCGGAAAATCCTGCCCTCTCTGGAAAAACTGGGACGGGTGCGTTCGGAGGATGTGGTGGTGCCGCGACAACATCTTGTGGAACTTGTCCGGAGAGTCCACGCGCTGCGGGAGGCCTCGGGCCTGGTGATCACCGCTTTCGGCCATATCGGGGACGGAAACCTGCATGTGAACTTCGTGGCCGAAGATCCCGCGTCTCCGGAGATTCTTCCGTGGGTGGAACGACTTTACCGGGAGGTGCTGGAGCTCGGGGGCACCATCGCCGGTGAACACGGGGTGGGACTGCTGAAGCAGCGCTTTCTCCCGCTGGAAGTTCCACCGCCCGTTTTGACCCTGTCCCGGAAGATCAAGACGTTGCTGGACCCGAAGGGCATCATGAACCCCGGGAAGATCTGGCCGGAGGGGGACGGGTGAGAGAATCCAAAGCGAAAATGCGAGCGCGGCTGAAGGCCATTCTGGAGCGTCTGGAAGGCCATCCCGCCCTGAAAGACGCCGCCATCTGGGAGCTCAAAGCCCAGAAGAAAACTCCCTTTCAGGCCCTGGTGGCCACCCTCCTTTCTTCCCGGACCCGGGACGAGACCACCGCCCGGGTGGCCCGGGAGCTTTTTCGGGAGATCCGCAAACCGGAGGACGTGCTGAAATTTTCCGAAGCCGAACTTGCCCGGAAGCTGTATCCTGTGGGATTCTATCGCACCAAAGCCCGGGCACTCCGGGAACTGGCCCGCATCCTTCTGGAGCGTCACGGCGGTGAGGTGCCCGCAAGCCGGGAAGAACTTATGGCCCTTCCGGGGGTGGGGCGGAAGACCGCCAACATCGTCCTGGCGGAGGCTTTTGGCGCCCCCACCATCGGGGTGGACGTCCACGTGCATCGCATCGCCCACCGGCTGGGCCTTGTGAAAGGAAAGAAAAAACCGGAAGAGGTGGAGACGGAACTCGTGGCCCTCACGGATCCGGAGGACCGGCCCCGGGTGAACCGGCTGCTGGTGGCCCTGGGCCAGAAAATCTGCCTGCCCCGCAATCCCCGCTGCGAAGTCTGTCCTGTTCGGGACCTCTGTCCGGAGGGCCGGCGCATTTCACAGACACGGGTATCCTGACCGAATCCGGGGTATGGAGATATAGATTCCAGGCGAGGATTTTCCATATGATCCGATCAGAACAGCTTCTGCTCCGGTGGATTCCCCCGGGCAGCTTCCTCAAGCCGGAACCGGGCTTCGGGTTCCATCACCTCTGGAGGAACTCTGGAAAGCATCACCCGTGCAAACTCCTGCAGCCCCAGCATCATGGCGGAGACCCGGATGACTTTCCCATCGGCGTCCACCACACCGAACCAGCCTGCAAGGGGCGAATAGTATACCCGAACCACCCCATCCCACCGGATCCGGACCCGTTTCCCGAAAAGTTCCCGGGCCTCCATCCCTTCCTCTGTCACGGTGTGTCGGACAAACAGGTATTCCAGCACCATCCACAGGAAGAAAAGTCCGAACAGAACGAACCAGACCAGGCTGAGGGGATGAACCCGCCCGGGGTGGAGAAGATGGAGCCGGACGCCGACAGCCAGGGCTGCCCCGCAGAAAAACAGGCCCAGCAACCCCACCACGAACAGAAAGGCGCTGTATCGCAGAACAACCCGGCCCTCCCGGGATGGAGCGGGCCGGAACCGGTCCATCACCCGGGAGACGAGGAGAATCACCCCTCCGATAACCAGTCGGAAAAGGCCCCTCATGTGACTCTTCTCAGGCTGGAACGCGGAACATCACAAGGAGCATTTTGAAGGGGGTGAGGGCTTTCACCGCATGGGGCACACCGGCGGGGAGGAGCAGGGCCTGCCCTTCGCCCACGGTGTGGGTTTCTCCCCCCACGGTGATCTCTCCTTCCCCTTCAAGCCCCATCACCCATGCGTCAAAGGGAGCAGTGTGTTCGGAGAGTTCCTGCCCGGCGTCAAAGGCAAAGAGGGTGAGGTTGCCGGAGGGAGTGCGCTGAAGCACCCGGCTTGTGATGCTTCCTTCCTGCACCGCCACCAGCTCCCGGAGGTTCACCACCCGGGGATTCATGCCCTGCCTTCCTCCATGTCCAGACGAGGCACAATCCGGCGAAGAAGGTCCCGGATGCCCGGAAGGGCCGCCACAACTTCCTCCGCCACCCATTCCTCATACGTGTGGGCGGTCCGGTTT
>WFYF01000048.1 GCA_015490255.1 Caldifarciminota bacterium | reverse complement strand
CGCACGATGAGGTATCGCATCAACCCCTGAATGCGGGAAAGGGGCCAGCGAACCTCCACGGGAAGAGGAGGGGGAGCCTGAAAATGATAGATCATATAGAAGGCCTCCCGCTTTTTCCGGATGGGATAGGCCAGGGTCCTGCGTCCCCATTCCCGGACTTCCTCAATTTTTGCGCCGTGCTTCTCCAGCGTATCCTGAATTCGCCTGAGGGTTTCCTCCATGTCCGGGGAAGACAGACCCGGATCCAGGAGGGCAACCATCTCGTAGGGCCGGACTTCCTCGTTCATTGCTCCCTCCTTTTTTGTCCATGGACCCACCTCACCGGTGGGGGCCCCACTGCGGGCGTTAGTGTACACGACCCGCACCGGATTGTCAAAAACCGGCTTGACGGTTCAGGTCATCTGAACCAAAATCCGTGTGAGCAAACCAGGAGGTGGGCCATGTGGGAGACCGTTTCGTTGCTTGGCCTTCAGATGACGGCGGCGGGGTGGTTCCTGGCCTGGCACGAACCGGGTGAGATGCTCCGCCCTTCAGAGGTGCATATCCGTCTGATCTCCGAAGCCGGGGACACCCTCTGGCGGTTTGATCACTTTCTTCCCACCTTCAAACCCCTGGACGAGCTGAGCTTTTTCGCAACCGATTCGGTGCTGCTTGTGGGATTTCTCGCAACCGCGAACACGCCGGGCCGGAACGAGCGGTGCACCCGGATGTTCATCTGGAAAATCTCCTATCCGGAAGGCACCTTTGAACGGCTGATCCCTGAAATCTCACCTCAGGGATGCCCGTCCGGCAACTGGGGCTTCTGGCGAGTTCCTGCCTCGTTCCACGCGGTCCAGACACATGGTCACATCATCGCGATCATCAATGGATACGAAGTGTTCGGTGGTGATCCGGGAGAGGTGTGGCAGGGAAGTTTTCTGTGGACCCGGGACAGCACGCTATCGTTCACCCCTGCCTCGGCCATCAACCGTCCAGCCCTGCTGGGAAACCGATTCTGGGTCCTGACAGATCACCCGGCGCTTCGGTTTTCCGTTGCTGAAGGCCAGGTTGTATGGCTGGATACCTTGCTCATCAACTGGGGTAACGACAATGTGCTCTTTCCCTGGAGCCCCGTAGGGGTGCTGGACGGTCGCTGGGTGTTTGCCCTGGGGCAGCGGAAACTCCTCCGTCTGGACGACTGGAATTCCGAGAACTTCCAGATCATTCCGGTGATCCCCGGAAATGAACCGCCTTTTGCAGAGGGGGATTTCATCCAGGGGCCCAAGGCCACCCTGTGCGGGGTGGTGCGCCGGGCAAGCGAACTGTGGCTTGTGCGCCTGGACACGAGCGGCGTTCAGGCCCTTTCGCCCACCGGGTTCGCCGGCACCTCCCCACGGATCGCCCCCCACCCCAAAGGTGGATTCTGGCTGGCCTACTGGGACGGGACGCAGATCCAGCATGCATGGATCAACCCTGCCTGCAACACCGCTGTGCCCCTGATCCCCCGACGCCTGGCTCCAACAGCGGAGCGCAACGTATCTCTTCCCCACCGTCCTCCGGAATTCACGGTGGATCTGCTCGGACGTCGCGTTCGCAAACCGTCCCGTTTCGGTGTGGTGTTTCAGGGGGGCACCCGAAGGCTGGTCCTCCGGTAAGCCAGGTTTCCCGATCTCCTCTTTACTCCGGGGCATTCCACGCAGAGCTTGCGGGCAAACCGTTGGGGTTTCATCGTGAAAACTCCTGATGCGTGCGGTTGAAGGGCTTGCCCCTCATCCTTTACAATTTAGGTTGTCCGGCAGTGCCGGAGTGGCGGAACTGGCAGACGCGGCGGATTCAAAATCCGCTGGGGTTTCCCCGTGTGGGTTCGAGTCCCACCTCCGGCACCTCATGCGAGGTGGCATCATGTGCGGGATTGTGGGATATGTAGGCAGAAAAGACGTGACATCCGTGATCCTGGTGGGTCTGGAAAAGCTGGAATACCGGGGTTATGATTCGGCGGGCATCGCCACGCTGGAGAAAGAGGGACTCCGGATCACCAAACGAAGCGGCCGTCTGAAACATCTCTACGCCCTGGTCAACGGGCGCCCTTCCACCGCCCGGGTGGGTCTGGGTCACACCCGGTGGGCCACCCACGGCGCCCCCACCGATTCCAACGCCCATCCCCACATGGACTGCGAGCAGAAAATCGCCGTGGCTCACAACGGCATCATTGAAAACTTCCAGGAACTCCGGGAAGAACTCATCGCCCGTGGCCATCAATTTCGTTCCGACACCGACTCGGAGGTCATCCCCCACCTGATTGAAGGGTATCTCCGGGAGGGGAAAACCCTTTTTGAAGCGGTGCTGGCCACCGTCCAGCGCCTGAAAGGCTCCTTCGCCCTGGTGATCTTGGCCGAACAGGAACCCGACAAGCTGATCGGGGTTCGCAAGGACAGCCCTCTCGTGGTGGGGGTCGGGGATGGAGAGATGTTCCTCGCCTCGGACATCCCGGCCATCCTCTCCCACACCCGGAAGGTGATCATTCTGGGGGATGAGGAAATCGCCGTGATCAATCGGGAGGGATACCAGATTTTCAACTTTGAAGGCATCCCCGTGGAAAGGGAGATCCGGGAAATCCCCTGGTCCATGGAAGACGCCGAAAAGGGGCCCTATCCCCACTTCATGCTGAAAGAAATCCATGAACAGCCCCGGGTGGTGGAGCGAATCCTGGAACAGTATATCCGGAACGGAGAAATCCAGCTCCTCAAAGACAACAACCTCCGGCGGCTGTTGCTTTCCAAGCGGCGGGTGGTGATCCAGGCCGCCGGCACCTCCCTCCATGCGGGGATGGTGGGGCAGTATCTGCTGGAGCGGCTTGCCCGGATCCAGACCACGGTGGAGTTTTCCTCTGAATTCCGCTATCGGGAACCGGTGCTGGATCCTGACACCCTGATTGTGGCCATCAGCCAGTCCGGGGAGACCGCCGACACGCTGGCAGGCGTGCGCATGGCCCGGGAACAGGGCCTGGAGGTCCTTTCTCTGGTGAACGTGGTGGACAGTTCCATCGCCCGGGAATCGGACTATGTGATCTATCTTCACGCCGGCCCGGAGATTGGCGTCGCCTCCACAAAAGCCTATACCGCCCAGCTTCTCACCCTCACCCTCCTTTCTCTGGAACTGGGGCGCCTCAAGGGCCTCCTGGACGAAGAAGTTTACCGGGGCTATGTGCAGGCCCTGTTTGCCCTCCCCGAGCAGATCCGGGAAATCCTGGCACAGGAACCTTTCATCCGGGCTGTGGCGGAAAAATATGCCCAGGCCAACAACTTCATGTTCTTGGGCCGGGACCTCCATTACCCCACCGCCCTGGAAGGGGCTCTCAAACTCAAAGAGATTTCCTATATCCACGCCACAGGCTATGCCGCGGGCGAAATGAAACACGGTCCCCTTGCCCTCATTGACGAATCCTGGCCCGTGGTGGTGGTGAATCCCCGCACCGCCGTGTGGGAAAAAACCCTTTCCAACACCATGGAGATCCGGGCCCGCGGCGGCAGGGTGATCTCGGTTCTCACCCAGGGCGACCGGCGAGGAAAGGATGTTTCGGACGAGGTGTTCTGGATTCCCGGAACCGAGGACTATCTCACCCCCATTCTGGCCATTGTTCCCCTTCAGCTTCTGGCCTATCACGTGGCGGTACTCCGGGGCTGTGACGTGGACAAACCCCGGAACCTTGCCAAAAGCGTGACAGTCGAGTGAGCCGAAAAAAACGCCGTCCCCCCATCCGCATCACCAGCATGACGGGATTCGGCCAGGCCGAGGG
>WFYF01000047.1 GCA_015490255.1 Caldifarciminota bacterium | reverse complement strand
TTGAAGGTGAGGGAATCCCCCTCCGGATCTTCAAAGCGGGGCCGGATCACAACCTCCTGACCCGATGCCTGCACCTCCGCCCCCTGGAATTCTGGCGGGGCGTTCAGCACGTCCACCGCCACCACATCGTTCACAGACCGTCCATCCGGCAAGGACACCTGAACGGTGAAGGTGAGGCGTTCTCCCGCGCGAAGAGGCGGATCAAATCTCGCCTGAATCTCCGGCACGGTGCTGGAGACCACCGGTTTCCCTTCCCGGAAAAGGGCCCAGTAGAGTCGTCCCTCCTCCCGCAGGCGAAGGGTGGCCCGAATTTCCGTTACCCCGGTGCGCAGAGGAAACGGCTCCACATCCACCCCTGCCACAGGAGACTGGGCAAGGAGCATCATTCCTGCTGCGAGCATGGGACTATTGCGTTGCTTTGTATTGTTCAAGCACGCGTTTGTAGCCTTCTCCAAGCCTCCGGAGTCCATCGTTTTCCAGCACCACCACGATTCTCACCCGTTCCCTTTGCTCAGGATCAACCCCTATGGCAATGACCTGATCTTTGCGCAACTCTGCACGGGTGATCCGACGACCGGACGAGGTAAAGAACTGTGCATCGCCGGGAACTTTATAGAGATCCAGCAGCGAGGCATCGTCTGCTCCTTTCCAGTGTGGACGACGAATGGACTTTGCCGTCAGAGCGGATTCGGCAACACGCAACGGAACGTCAGGCGTCCAGAAAACCACCATCTCGTCTCCCCTCATCGCATCAAAGAAAGCGACGGTCCACACCAGATTTTCCTGGCCTCCCCACGTCTCCCACTCCCTGGTCAGGGGCGTGAAAGATTCCCAGAAAGCCTCCACCTGCACCTCAAGCAGTCGCTCATCAATTTGCTGGGTCTCAGGCCCCTCCTGAGCGCTCAAGGAAAGAGGCCCCCCAAAGACCAGAAAGGTTAAAACAAGTTTGAATTTACGTGCCATGGTGCGTCCTCCTTTTACTGGGCTGGCATGGGGCGGAGATGTCCGATCCGGGATTTCAAGCGACGGCCTGCCCGTTCCCGGGTCACGGTGATCACCCCCTCACCGGTCTGAACGATCACAGACTGGGAGTTTTCACCCACATGGAGCACGGGCGCGGAAGCCAGTCCGGAACCCACCCTGATGCTGGAAATCGCGGTCTGATCTGGCTTCAGACCCAAAACCGCTTCTTTGGTGGGCGATCCCAGTTCCGACTGTAACGCCCAGAGATAACTCGTTCCTCCGGCTTCACAAGGGTTTACCTGAGTCAGGTTGAAGGTGGTGAAATACACAACCCCTCCAAACAGCAGCGGCATGGCCAGCACCTTGTGCGCGGGCATGGTCACCCGCCAGCCGTTCTGGGCAAACACCCGTGTAAGGAAGGAGTCAGGAGAAAACATCTGGCCCCCCAGAGAGATGGTGGCATCGCCCGTAGTGGTGTCCACTTGTGTTTCAGCCCCGGTGACGTCCAGCAGATTGAAAAAGGCAACCTTTGGCCCTCCACCCGTGTCCGTCCACGGATCCAGAATGCCATAGAAATACTCGTTCTGGTTCGTGTCTGCCTGCTGTATGTTGAAGAACCTCCCCGTCCCGCCAAACACCCAGAGCTGCCCGCCTTTCTGGCGAAGACTCACGTTCACCGCAGCCACCTGTGGCCGGGGAAGATCCATCACCCGGGTGAACTGCCAGTTGTTGGGATTGGGATCCTCAAACGTGTTCACCCGCACGAGATAGGCCTGGTCGCCTTCAATCACGGGGAAATAGATCACGTCCACGTGATAGTTCAGGTCCACGTCCACCGCGACGGGATCGCCAAGATAGGCGTGCTGGTCTCCCACACCGGGGAGATAGTCTGCGATCCGGAACTTATAGACCGTCGGAGAGGAGGTGAACAGGGTGTTCATGTCCACCACATAGAAATAAGCAGCTTTGGATGGGGTGGCCCAGCCGTCCAGGCCGTCAGGACCGGACCCGAGCAGGGCAAACCACCGGTTTTTGATCTTGGCCGCTGCGGGATAGGGGGTCGTGAAACCGAGATTCGGATCAGTGAACTCATAGAGCACACGAGGTTTTGTGACGTCAGGATCCGTAACGTCTATGAACACATAGCTGGACTGGGTGGTGGCGCCGCATCCCAGGCGCATCCCCTGAATCAGGATGGTTCCCCACCCCTCCGGATGGGTGGGATCGGCAGGAAAGATTTTCACGTCCGTGGCCTTGCCCTTCAGGTCCACAAAATAGAAATGACAATAATCCTTTGTGGGATAATCCTTGAGGCCCTCAATGGCCGCAGCGGGGATAAAAGCCCACAGTTCCTCTCCCAGGGGAGTTCCACCCGTCAGCAGCTGACCAACCGCACTCCCACCGGAAAGAGAAACGTAACGCCCCGCATTGAAGGCGTGGAGCATGCCATCGTTGGCACCCACATAAAAGGTTCCCCGTCGGTTCTGATAGGCCTGGACAAATTTTCCATAGGAGACGTCTCCGTAAAGAATATGGTAGTTCTCCGCCGGTGCCCCCACATAGGTGGGGGTGCCATACACGATGTCTCCAAGCTTCCAGGTTCTTTCATCTTTCCAGGACAGGTCCAGCTTGCGGTTACGATAGCCAGACTGATCCTGACCCCGGATATACGCAATACGCTCCTGAACGGTGCTGCCGGAAAGACCCCACAGCCCAACCAGGGCGTTCACCAGGGTTGGGTCACTCGGGTTGAACGCGCGAAGTTCCATGGGCCAAGGATTGAGGTTGACCCAGATGTTCCGATCGTCCGGATCCCGATCCCGCAGGCGCCAGCCTGCTGACCAGAGCATAAAGGAGGTGTCCTGCATGGTGGTGACGTTTATCAGACTGTTGGGATTGCCGTCTCCGTCAGGATCGCTGTAGAGCTCCACGGTGGGATACAGATTGCCCGTTGCAGGCGGTTGCATCCGGATGATGGGGTCAAGGGTGAGTTCCAGCCTACGATTTCTGTTCAAATCCCCTCGCACATTACCCCACGGATCAATCCAGAACCCCCGGACATCGCCGATCCAGGTGGCAGAGCCTCCCGGAATGGGATGACGGGCGAAATAGAAGGCCATGGCCGTGGTTCCCTCACCCTTGGATCCGGTGGAAACCACACCCGCAGCCGTCCCGGACTGGGCCCGGGCAATGATGGAGAGCAGGGTGTTCCGGATGGCCTCTTCAACCTCTTTTCCTGACTGGGCGTAATAGAATTCTCCTCCTCCATTCTGGGCGATGTCCCGAAAGAGATTCCGTCCGGTTGTGCCACCATAGGTGAAAATAGCATAGGTTTTCACGAGTTGCCTGTCCGGAATGTCCGGCCGCACGTCCACCCCCTTCCCCATGCAGTCGTTCACATAGCACGCATAATCATCCGCAATGTTGGGGTAAGTGTACCACGACGAGGTACTAAAATCCCACCAGTTTCCATCCCTGTCGTAATCTTTTCGGTCCAGATCCAGGAAATGGGGCTCGTTGCCGGGTACGACGTTGTCATCGCTGTTGGACTCACCATCCCCAATGATCAGCACAAAGGACTGGCGGCAGTGGATCTTTTGGCCCGTTGTCCAGTCCACCCAGGGATCTTTAGAACGTCCTCCCACGCTACCCAACGTGAAGGAACCCCAGTGACTGTCCTTTTTCCAGGCTAGATAGTGGTAAGTTGCAAGAAGAGCGTCGCCCACAGGAGTCCAACCTCGGGGATATATACTGTTGACCGCCATATAAAGCGAATCAATTGAGTTCGGATCTGCATCCACAAGATAGGGTTCGAAGACAAATCTTATGGAATCCACGACATAGGGATAGGGCAAGCTAAAGTAAACCACTCCCCACCGGGGACTCCCTGGATCCCACTGGCCGTCCAAATCTTTGTCAGCGATCTGGCGGAAAATGCCTACACGCTCTGTCACGGGCTCGGAAGAAACATCCACGGTCGCTCTATACGTTCCCACATCTGGCCACCCCCATGGTGTCCTCCTTTCAAGCGTAAAGGAACGGTTTTTGGATCCACCACTGCGTCTGAAGCGAAAGGTTTTGCCATTCACAGTGATCCTTGCAGGCCAACCTGACCCCGAACCACGAGAATATATCCGGTCTTTAAGGAGTGCACCCGACGGCTCTCCTTCTCCACCCGTGAGCACCTTTTTCAAAACGTCCATTCTGGACATCAGAGCCCAGTTGAGGATGTTCCCGGAAATGATGGGCCGGTCGGGATCGCTGATGTCAATCCTTGTGCGATTCATGTCGGGACCGACGGGGACCCAAACGCCAGACTTGTACTGATAGAGTTTGTTGGGGTTGAAGTTCCCGTAATAGTCGTATTTTGGATCGTAGTCTCCCTGGCCAAGGGGACCAGCGCCATCGGGATCCACTCTCCAGTAAGCCCGCCAGCCCATGGAACCGGATCGGTCAATCACAATAATCACATTCGGGGGCACCGCCGTCCCGGAAAGGGGCGGCAGCTGACACCGGACCTGGGTTTTCCCCAGACCCGGAAGCATCAGAAGACCCCACAGCACCCACCGCCATCTCATGATCAAACCTCCCTTTTGATTCATGGCAGGCCCAGCAACTGAATGTAAAGGGCCTCCAGCTGGCTCCGGGCGGGAATCGCACTCGCCCGGGCCTGGGAGAGGCCCAGGATATAAGTGGCAATCCCGCCCCGCACCGCTCCTGCCCCGATGGATTCATAACCCATGGCGAAAAGCAGGGATGAACCCGGAACAGGTACGGAGAACACCCTCCGGGCTTCGGCCTCCACCCGATAACCGTGAGGGAGGTTCCGGGCAATTTGCACCGTGTCTCCCCGCTCCACCTGACGCACGTTCTCCCGGAAAAACAGCACGTCCAGTCCTCCCAGGGCAGACTCATAGGCCAGAACCGCCCGGCGGACCGCCCCCTGGACCTGGAGGGCTCGCTGGACGGTGAAATAGGTGACGGTGGTGAGCCCCAGGATGAAAGCCCCCACCACAATGAAGGTCACCAGCGCCGATCCCCTGCTGGATCTCATAACACCCTCCTCACAGGTTTTTGGGGGCCACCTGAACCTCAATGATGTCGGCGTAACGCTGTGCCCGCAGCGAATCCGGAATGCTCACGTTCGCATTTCCCAGCGAAAGGGTGGACGGCACCGGGCTGCTCCCCCGCCGCCGGGTGAAGCCCCGGAGCACCAGGGCCTGGATCCGGACCGCCCGCGTCCTCCGGAGGTCCTCCGGGGACGGATTGGCCAGATTGTCCCGCCATTCCCCGGATTCAGGAACACCGTTTTCGTTGGCATCCACCCAGACCTGGACCTGGAAGGCATACACCCCGTCCATGAACACTTCCCCGTTCCGAAGAAGCCGGTTGCTGTCCGGATCCAGCACATAGGTCGCCGTGAGCACCCCGCTGGAGCCATAGGCGACCAGACCGGTGATGGGAGTGAGATACCGGTCCAGGGTGAGTTCCTGGGCATCCCAGGTGGTGCCGGATCGGGGATCGGTCCAGGGCTTGGGGATGGTGCTCTGAACCACCGCCACGTCAAAACTCGTGGCCTCCACACTTCCGCCTGCGACGCCCACCATCAGAAGGATGGAATCTCCCGGTGAAAAATCGCGGAAAGGATGATTCCAGCGAAGGACCAGCACGCGGTTGGTGGGCACAAAGGACCCCTCCAGAACGATGCTCCATTTCCCCCGCTGGGGCTCCACTCCCAGGTTGACCCCCCGGATCACCAGGCTGTCCGAACGGGCGTTGACGTTATCCCAGAGTTCAATGGGTTTGAGCGTGTCCACGCTGTATAAACTGGGAGGGATGCCATAGCCGATCATGGAGAGGTCCCACTGAAGCACCCGGGCGGCCACGGCCGCATCCGTCACCGTTCCCCCCACCGACTGGGCAAAAGACAGGCTCCGGGCGGAAGCGGTCATCAGACTCATGGCGCTCACCAGGAAGATGGCCGTGAGGGCCAGCACCACGATCATCTCCACCAGGGACATGCCCCGGGCCGTGACTCCTCTCATCATGGCGATTCCCTCTGTTTCAGGCTCCAGGCATCCACAAACAGGCGGTTGGGATCAAGAGAGGAAGCCGCCCGCACGTGGATTTCATAGGACTGGGTGTCCGTGGCGGAGGGCTGAATGGTGATCTGCACAAACACCTGCTCCCCGGGACGGGTGGGGGTAACCACGGTTTCCTGTCGGGTGCCCACCAGACTCGCAATCACCGAAGGCGGCAAGCTGTGATACCGTTCAAGCACGTTGTTGGCCACCACCGAAAGCCGGTTTCGGGTCACATTCCGCCCGGCCTCGTGCACCTGTTTGACCATCAGGGGACCCAGCCCCAGAAGAAGGGCCCCGAACAGGGCCATGGCCACAATCACCTCCACCAGGGTCATGCCCCGCGTTTGATTTTTATTTCTCATGTTCCGAAACCCTCCATGCACCGGTGAGTTTCCAGGTCCGGACCGCACCGCCAGCGGTGATCTCCACGGCCGCCGCATGGCGCCCCGAAGGATCGCAGAACACCATCACCCCCGACGGGGTGAGGGCACCGGTGAGGTTCACCACCACCGTGTCCACCGGAGCAAGTCCCGACGGCGGAGAGGGACAGCCCGTCCCGATGCGGACAAGTTCGGCCCGCTCCCGCAGGAGCCACCGGTTGCTGTCCGCGTTAAAAGCTTCAACCATAATTTGACTTCCATTCCGGATCAGACGAACATAGGTCCCCTCCGCCATGGCCTGGGCCCGGGCCCGCTGGAGCAGCCCCTTCACCTGGGAAGCCGCCTCCAGCTCCGGGCGCGCCCCCCGCAGCAGGCGGCTGGTGAGAAGGCTTGCGCCCAGTATCGCCGCCATGATCACGATCACCACCATCACTTCCACGAGCGTCATCCCCCGACCGCTCCGCCGGTCCATGCATACCTCCCTGTGTGTATTAACTATATGCGCCTCCTGCAAGATTGTCAACCAGGGGGACCCGTGCAAAACTCTTGCCACACATGGAATTGCCCCGGATCAGGCAAAAAATCGCTTTTCTTTTCGCATTATGCAAGGAGAGTTGCATTCTGCAAACCTCCGTTGAAGGTTCTCCCCGGGGTGCGTATCTTTCAGGCATGGCTTTTCAACAGGGTGTGGGCGAGCTCCGTCGGGCCCTTCACCGGGAACTTCCGGTGGAAGGCGTGTGGATTGCCCGGGAGGCACGCCTGCCTGCCGACGTCTATCGCCTGCTCCGGGAGCGAAAGATCCCCATCCATCGCA
>WFYF01000046.1 GCA_015490255.1 Caldifarciminota bacterium | reverse complement strand
TCCCCGGTAGCTCAATCGGTAGAGCGGCGGGCTGTTAACCCGTAGGTTGCAGGTTCGAGTCCTGCCCGGGGCGCCATGCAGGAAGGTCCGTCCCCTTCCCCATACACTTTCACCCATGCTTGTGCTCTATCGTTCGGCGTGTCCCGCCTGCGGTGGCCCGGTGTCCGATGAGCGGCTCGCCCGGGGGGGTGTGTGCCGGAAATGCCTTCCGGTGCTTCCCCGGGAGTCCTTCCAGCCCGAAGCCCTGTGCCCGCACCTCCCGAACCCGCAGCAGATGGCGCCTTTCTGTGAAGCCCTGCGCCGCACGGAGCACTTCCGGGAACAATTCCTGCAGGCCACAGGCCATCCCCTGCTGCCCATCCAGGAGCTCTGGACCCGGCGGTTTTTCCTGGGCCAGTCCTTTGCCATCGCCGCCCCACCGGGGATGGGCAAGACCACCTGGCTTCTTCTTCTCTCCCTTTTCCACCCCGAAAAAACGCTGTTTCTCGTCCCCACCCGTCTCCTGGGGGAACAGGTGCGGGACCGGCTGCTTTCCTTTCAGGAGCATCTCCAGACCCGGCGTACGGTCCTGCTGTATGAATCCCGGAAAGCCGTTCGGGAAGCTTTCGTGCAGGGGGCCTTTGACGTTCTGGTGGGGACGGTGCAGTTTTTCCACCGGCGGTTTGAAGACCTCCGGACCTTCCCGTTCGGGCTTGTGGTGATTGATGATGTGGACGCATTTCTCCGGCGGGGTCGGGGGGCAGACCGCCTGATGGATCTGCTCGGTTTCCCCGCCCGGGCCCGCGCGCTGGCCCTGCGGCCGCATCTTTCAGAAAGGGATCTTCAGCATCTTGCACACCTGCGGAAGAAACGCCCTATCCGGGTGGTGATGTCCTCGGCCACCCTCCGCCCCCATCCCCGCACCGCGCGGATGTTTGAGCGTCTTCTCGGCTTTGACGTTCAGCAGGCTACCTCCACCCTCCGTCACGTTCTGGACGCGAAAGTCCGCGCCACACTTTCTGAATCCCTTGAAAAGATTCCCCGGATCGTCCGGGTCCTGGGCAAAGGCGGTTTGCTCTTCGTTTCGGAACTTCTGGGGCGGGAAAAGGTTGCCGATGTGGTTTCCCGTTTGCGGGCGGAGGGCCTTGTCGTTCTCTCCTATACTGAGATGGAAGCCCCGGAGCTTTTCTCCCGGATGCGGGAGGAACCCTTTGACCTGGCGGTGGGACTGGCCCATCCCCACAACCCGCTGGTGCGGGGGGTGGACATGCCCGACGTGCTGCGGTATGCGCTGTTCCTGGAGCCTCCTGTCCGGAAGGTTCCTCTGACCGTGGAGGCTCATCCTGTGCGGTTGTTCGCCCTCCTTCTCCTGATGATGCCCCTGCTTGAGGGTGAAGCGCGTCTTCGGGCCCGCCAGTATGTTCACCGCCTTCGCCCTCTTCTCGGAAGCCCGAAAGTGGAACGGCACCAAACTTTTCTGGAAGAGGCGGCCGAATTCGTCCAGTCGCATCTTGCCTCCCCCGGTTTCCGGCAGGCCCTGGAAGCCCGGCCGGATGTGGCCCTTTCCGTGGAGGAGGGTGAACCGGTGGCCTGGATTGGGGACGCTGCCACCTATATCCAGGCGACCGGTCGCACCTCTCGTCTCCTTGCGGGGCGCCTCACCCGGGGATTTTCCCTGGTGCTGTATGCCCACGAAAAGGCCATGCGCAGTCTGGAACGCCGTCTCCGCCTTCAGTTCATAAACCAGGAGGTGAACTTCCTGCCCCTGCAGGAGGTGGACCTGGAGGCTGTCCGGATAGATCTGGACGAGAGTCGGAAGGGACGGGGAGGGGAAGTTCGTCTGACCACCACCCTTGTGGTGGTGGAATCTCCCACGAAAGCGCGCACGCTGGCGTCTTTCTTTGGACGACCCCAGTCCCGGCAGGTGGACGACGCCCGGGTGTATGAGATCCCCGCGGAAGGTCGGCACCTTATCTTCACCGCATCTCTGGGGCATGTGACGGATCTGGTTCATTCGGAGGGCTTTTTCGGCGTGCGGCGCGGGGGTGAGGAGGGTTATCTTCCCGTGTACGATACGCTGAAACGGTGCCCCGACACGGGAGAACAGGGCGCGGAACTGGAAGACATCCGGCGCCGCTGTCCGGACCGGCTCCAGGACAAAAAGGACCTTCTCACCGGGCTGCGTCGCCTGGCCTTTGAGGTCAACGAGGTGGTGATCGCCACGGACCCCGATGCGGAAGGGGAAAAGATTGCCTATGACCTGACGCTCTGGCTGCGGCCCTTCCAGCCGAACATCCGGCGGGCGGAGTTTCACGAGATCACACCGAGGGCTTTCCGGGAAGCCCTCGCCGCTTTGCGGGAGGTGAACCGCAACCGGGTGAAGGCCCAGCTGGCCCGCAGAATCCTGGATCGCTGGGTGGGTTTCACCCTTTCCAGGCTTCTCTGGAAAGCCTTCAACGATCCCCATCTTTCGGCGGGACGGGTGCAGACCCCCGTGCTGGGCTGGGTCATTGCCCGGGTGGAAGAAGCCCGGAAAAACGTTCCCGAAGTGCGCTGGTCGGTGGGGGGATTCCCTTTCTATAAGCGATTTGACGACCCTGCCGCGGCCCGGAGATTTCTGGACGCCCTCCGGCAGGGGCAATACACCCTCACCCTGCAGGAAGCGGAGGAGGCGGTCCGCACGCCCTCATCCCCCTTTACCACGGATCGGGTGCTGGTGGAGGCAGGCCGGCGGCTCGGCTTCGGGGCCCGGGAAACCATGACCCTCCTTCAGGAGATGTTTGAAAAGGGATGGATCACCTATCACCGGACGGACAGCACCCACGTGTCCACCCACGGGCGATTCCAGGTGGCCCGTCCCTATATCGTGGAGCGCTTCGGCGAAGAGGCCTTCGCCCCCCGGGCGTGGGGAGAAGAGGGCACCCACGAGGCCATTCGGCCCACCCGTCCCCTTCCCCCCGAAGATCTCCAGGAGCAAATCCTCTCTGGAAGCGTGCAATTTCAGAACGGCGATGGGGCGGTGCGCCTGTACAGGCTGATTTTTGACACGTTCATGGCATCCCAGATGAAGGCGGCAACCGTACGGATGGGACGGGTGGTTCTGGAAGCAGGGGGGATCCGGGTGGAGGAAGAAGTCCCTGTGAAGATTGTGGAGCCTGGATTTTATCGCCTCACCGGTCTGCCTCCCCTGTTCCGGGGGGGGCCGGTCCGGAACGCGGAACTCCGGATGGTCCCCCGCGCCCGCCCCTATACCCAGGGTGAACTGGTGGCTGAAATGAAACGGAGAGGCCTGGGAAGACCCTCAACCTACGCCGTGATCGTGGATACGCTTCTTGCGAGGAAATACGTTGTGGAGCGGGGAGGCCATCTGTGGCCCACCCGCCGGGGCCGGGAGGTGTATGCCTGGCTCGTGGCTCACCATCCCGATCTGGTGAGCGAGGCGCTCACCCGCAAACTGGAAGCGGCCATGGACAGGATTGAACGGGGAGAGGCGTCTCTGCAGGAGGTCCTTCAGGAGATGGAAGGACTCAGGAAGTGGGTTCCGGAGATCCGGGACTTCTGACAAACACCACCCCCCGGACCTCCCCGGAGGCGTCCGGGACAAAAGACCAGGCCACCCCTGTGCTGTTCATCAGGATACGGACCGGTTCAGCCACCACGGAGGAGCATTCCATCCCTCCCACGCCGCCCGGCCGGAGCACCCGGAGTCCTTCCCGCAACCATTTGCGAAAATGCTCCACCCCTCCGGGACTGAAGAGGGCTTCCGGGGGTTCTTCTCCAACCGCCGGATCAGGGCTCTCCCAGCCTTCGGGAACATACGGGGGATTGGCCAGAAGAACGTCCACGCTGGCATCCGGCAGGGGAAGCCGGGCCGCGTCGGTTTGAATCCATTTCACCCGTTCGGCAAGTCTCCACCGTCGGGCGTTTTCCCGGGCGATCTCCAGCGCCTTTGACGAACGATCCACCCCCAGTCCCCGCGCACGGGGACGCTCCAGCAGGAAAGCCAGGAGCAGAGCGCCGCTCCCGGTTCCCAGATCCAGCACCCGGAGGTCCCGGTTTTCTGTCCGTTCCAGGAGGGCAGCCACCAGCACTTCGCTTTCCGGACGGGGGATGAAAACCCCCGGGACCACCCGCAGGGGACGACCCCAGAAAAAAGCCCTGCCCGTGAGATACCCCAGGGGATGTCCTCGCTTTCGGCCCTCCGTCCAGTGGAGGAGGGTGAGCACATCCTCCGCGTGAAGGGAAAGAAAGGGGTGCCGGAATACGGAGCGGCCGGTGCGGGCCTGGATCATCCAGGCGGCCTCATCCTCGGGGGCCCAGACGCGCCCGGAGAGCCTTCGCGCCAGCCTTTTCCAGATGCTCAAGGCGTCGGCGTTCATCCTCCTCCCGGAGAGCATCAAGGAGTTCGTCCAGATCTCCGTCCAGGATCTCCTCCAGGCGATACAGGGTCAGGTGAATACGGTGGTCCGTCACCCGGTTCTGGGGGAAGTTGTAGGTGCGGATTTTCTCGCTTCTGTCCCCTGTCCCGATGCTCTGCATGCGAAGTTCTCTGGCTTCCCGGGCCTTCCTTTCCCGCTCCCGCTCATACAGGCGGGCGCGAAGGATCCGGAGAGCTTTGAGCCGGTTCTGATATTGAGATCGTTCATCCTGACAGACCACCACAATGCCCGTGGGAACGTGGGTGATCCGCACGGCGGTTTCGTTTTTCTGCATGTGCTGTCCGCCGGGTCCGCTGGAGCGGAAGGTCTCCACCCGCAGATCCTCGGGACGGATCTCCACGTCCACCTCCTCGGCTTCCGGCAGCACCACCACGCTGGCCGTGGACGTGTGGATGCGCCCTCCGCTCTCGGTCACCGGCACCCGCTGGACCCGGTGGACGCCGGACTCATACCGGAGAAGCCCATACGCACCCTGCCCCTCCACAAGCAATACCGCCCGTTTCACCCCGCCGAGATCGCTCGGCTGAAGTTCGGTGACCGTGGCCCGGAAACCGTGCCGTTCGGCAAACCGCAGATACATCCGCAGAAGATCGCCCGCAAACAGGGCGGCCTCTTCTCCCCCTGCTCCGGCACGGATCTCCACAACGGCGTTGCGATCCCATGCAGGGTCCCGGGGCAACAACGCCCGGCGGATCTGGAGGCGCAGCCGCTGGATCTCCTCTTCCAGGCGCGCAACTTCTTCTTTGAGAAACGCCCGCATGGCGCTGTCCCGCTCCTCCTGAAGGAGCCGGCGAGCTTCCGCAAGATCCTCCTTCACCGCAAAATACCTCCGGGCCGCTTCGGCAGGCTCTTTCCATTCCCGATAGAACCGGAGCGTCTCCTCGTATTTCTCCCGGTCAGCCAGCACCTCCGGACGGGAAAGGGCCGCCTCCAGAGAAGCAGCCCGCTCCACGATTTCCCGGTAAAGGTCCTCCAGCCGATCGGTCATGGGAGGATCACCACCTTGCGCCGTGCTCCGGAACGGGAGAAAAAATACAGCCCCGGCGGAAGACCCCGGAGAGAAATTCGCCCCTCACCGAGAAGCCTTCCTGAGGGATCGTAGAGACGAAGCCCCGGCACAACCAGCACCGGCGTCCGGGAAGCCCGGAGCACACCGGGAAGCCCATCCAGCAGGGTCACCGGAGGTCCTTCTCTCCGGGAAACCGGGATATTTCCCACGCTGGCGTTGGCCGTACGGTAAAGGTCATGATAGGCGGTGCGCCATTCCCGTTCCCCGCACGAGATGTCTGTCTCCAGCACCCACAGCGGGCCCAGGAAGGAGGCCACCCAGAGGGCTCCGGTGGTGGAGAGGAACACGCCTCCTCCCAGTTTGTGCCCGAGAAACACCACACCAGGTTCGCCCCCCCAGAGGTACAGGTGATCTCCCCGGTTGCCATACACGATGCGTCCCGAACACCCTGCGAGAGGGGTGGGAAAGGAGAGGCCCTTCTCCCAGAATTCGGGGGAGCGAAACACCGGGGTGCCGTCTGGACGGAAGGCCGCAACGTAATAGCGGCTGCCCGTGGAATCCTGCACCTTCAGCACCACGTCCAGAAACCCGTCCCCGTCCACGTCCACCAGGGCCGGATCCGGAGCACGCGGTGTCACGGGAAAGGCGGAGAGCCGTGCGGTGTCCGAGAAAGTCCACACCGAGTCGGACGAAACCGCAACGATCTCCAGCCCCGGAGAAACGGCCACATCCCCCACCGCAAGATCCTGAATGCGGGCAGGCACTGTGGCCAGCGTTTCCGTCTGTCCCTCCACCACCCGGAGAAGGGCGAAAAAGCTTCCGGAAGCCATGCCGGCCAGGATGGCGGTGTCTCCCGGAGCCAGCACCGGACGGGTGCTCCAGGCACCGGAAGGGAGGAGAGCCACGGTGTCCACCCGCAGGCCCCCGGCCCCCCGCAGGCGCAGAAGAGCAGGACCTGCAACGGCGTACACTTCGTCCGCTCCGTCCCGATCCAGGTCAAACCCCATGGGCGTAAAATCCACCCGCACCGGCGTGGGAACGAAGAACGGCGCACCGTTCAGCAGCCCCCGGAATCCCGCCGGTCCCCGCTGGACAAACACCAGATCTTCCTGGCCGTTCCCGTCCAGGTCTGCCCGGACCGCATCCCGGAACACCTCCGCGGTGGGGCTTTCGGGGGGAACCGTGAGGCGAACCTCTCCCGAAAGGGGATCCAGAATGTGGATCCGGCCGTCCTGTCCCACCAGCGCGACTTCCATGAAAGCGGAATCCCGAAACCGCCCGGGAACCGGACCGGTCTGGGTCACCAGAAACTCCGGCTGAAAGATCGGATAGGGGGGACGGACCGGTGGGCCGGAAAGCACCGTGAGGGTCTCCGTTGCCTCTCCGACGCCATTCCGGACGCAGAACACTTCCTGACCCGAAAGGGTGCCCGTGCGGAAGGGGAGATCTCCCCGTGTCAGCCAGAGGGAGAGGTCGGGAAGCGCATACGCCTCGCACAGGGTGTCCGCGGCAAACAGATCCACCCCACCGGGCACCGCCCGGGCTTCCAGGTCCCCCCGGCGGACAAGGGTGTCGGAAAGGGAGAGAAACACCTCCTGGAG
>WFYF01000045.1 GCA_015490255.1 Caldifarciminota bacterium | reverse complement strand
GCGGCGACCCTCCACTCGCGCCCCGGTCCTTCCGCCTGCTTCTCCACCGGTTCGCGCGCAAGTTCCGGGTCCCGGAGGAGGAAGAAGGGGGCGGAATCTGGCTTTTGAACTTTCCGGAGGATCTGCCTTTCGCCGGGGAACGGCTGTATGTGGTGGGCTTCTCGGAGAAGGCCCTGCCCCGCTATCCCTATCATCCCTGGGTGCCCCTGCGCCACGTCCAGCGCTTCGGCTGGCCCCTGCCGCAGGAAATTTTCCGGATGGACCGGACCCGTCTGGAAAAGGCCCTTCAGGCCTTTGACGAGGTCTGGCTTTCCACCAGCCGGGTGGACGCGGAGGACCGGCAGGTGGCGCCCAACCCTCTCCTCATCCCCTATCTGAAACAGGCCCCTGAGCCTTCCCCGACGGTACACCGGGTCTATCGTCCCTGGGAGACTGAAAAGAAAGACCTGCCCGACCTGCCCCGGGAGGGGGTGGTTCTGGAAGGGGAAAACCTTGCCACATGGATCCGGAAGCTGGAGAAAGATGGCCTCAGGGTGACCGATGTGGTGACCTATGCCCGCTGTCCCTTCCGGTTCTATCTCGGTGTGGTGGCCGGGGTTCCGGAGAAGGAACTCCCCGAGGTGCTGCCCACCCGGCTGGATGTGGGAACGCTGTTTCACAGAGCGTATGAAAAGGTCCTGAAGGCTTTTGAGGGCCGGCTTCTGCCTGATCCGGGAGCGCTGGTGAAGGATGTGGAAGCCGGGGTGAACGCCATGCTGGCCGGCCATCCACCGCTGGAACGGGCCCTGCTGGGTGAGGAACTCCGGGCCCTGATCCGGAACATGGAAGCCCTGGAAAGGGACCTGCAGGATCGGGGTTTCCGCCTCCTCGTGGCGGTGGAGGTTGAAGGGCACACGGTGGTGGAAAACGTTCCCCTACGGGGAAAACTGGATCGGGTGATGGCCCGGGAGGACGGCGAGGAACTCGTGGTGGATTACAAAACGTCCCGTGTTCCGGACAAAAACGACCGGTCAGCCCACATGCTGCAGCTGGAGGCGTATGTGCACATACGCCCCCGGGCGGAGCATGCGGTGTTTCTGTATCCCCGGCAGGGCCAATCCCTTTTCCTCCACCCCAACCGCGATGTGCTCCTCGCGGATGTGATCCAGAAAATCCGGGCGGGGCAGTTCCCCACCACAGAACGGCCTGACCGTGTCTGCGGGAGCTGCCCCTATGCCCGACTCTGTCCGGTGGGACGGGAGGCAGGATCATGGAGGTGAATCTGCTGGACCCCCGAACCAGTCTGATCCTCCGGGCCCCGGCCGGTTCGGGGAAAACCCATCGCCTCACCCGCCGGTTCGTGGCCCTTCTGCAGGACCTGGTGGAAGAAGATCCCTGGAAGGCCTTTCGCCTCCAGGCCATCACCTTCACCCGGAACGCCGCTGCGGAGATGAAAACCCGGGCGATGGAACATCTCTACCGGGAGGCCCCGGAACTCTTTGATCGGCTTGCCTGGGCCTTCCCCTTTCTCCGGATTTCGGACTTCCACGGCGCCTCTCTCCGGCTGGTGGAACGGGCCGCCTTTCTGGACCCCGGACGCCATCCGCCCCGGGAAACCCTTCAGAGGGAGGAAGGCCGGCTGTTGCTGGACGAGGTATACCGCGAACTGCGCCACCGGCTGGGGGAGGAAGACCTCCGGGCCTTTTCCCGCCTCTTTGCCCTCACCGGCCGGGATGAGGTTCCGAGCGGAGTGAGGTCCCTTCAGATTCTGGAGCGTCTGTGGGAAAAGCGCCCCCACACCGACCGTGCTGTACTCACCCCTCCACCCTCCGGGGCGATTCTGGATGAGGCCACCCGGAGGGCCCTGGAGGAGGAACTTGCGAGCCTCAAAGGAGTCCGGAAGGCGGAGAAGAAAGCCCGGAAAGAAGAGATTGCGCGGCAGCTCGGAAGCAGCGAGGCCTGGTCGTGGTGGGGGAAATGGGCGGAAGCCATGGATCGCCTGTATAAATCCTTTGCCCGGGTGTATGGGGAGGTGAAACGCCGGCACCAGGTCCTGGATTTTGCGGATATGGAGGCCGAGGCCCTGGCCCTGCTGGAAAACCCGGAGATGGCCTTTGATCTGCTGGAACTTTATGATGAGGCCACCCAGCATCTCCTGGTGGACGAGTTTCAGGACACGAATCTTCTGAACTGGCTGTTCGTGTGGCGGCTTGTGGAGGACTGGTTCAGCGGCGAGACCCGGAAAACCGAGAAAGGTGAAGCCTTTTCCGTGTTCGCCGTGGGCGATCCCCGCCAGTCCATCTATATCTTCCGGGGGGCCAACCCCGAAATTTTTGAGAAAGCCCGAAAGGTGCTGGAGGAACGCACCCGGAACAATCCCCATGTCCGGTTTGAAACGGCTTCCCTGAAGGTGAACTACCGGAGTGCCCCCCTGATTGTGAACACCGTAAACGCCGTGTTCCGGAGGGTCTATCGGGACCTCCGGCGGGATTTTCCGTGGCTTGCGTTTGAGGAAGCCGTGCCTCACCGCACGGATGAGGGAAGGGTGGTCTTTCACCTGCTGCGGCAGGAAGGCAACGCGGGAGAAGTGCGGGAACAATCCGCCCGGACGCTTGTCCGGGAAATCCTGGCGGAACACCGTGCCGGGCGGGCTTTTCGGGAGATGGCGGTCCTTTTCCCTGAGCGAACCGTGCTTCCACACCTGGTGGCGGCCTTCCGGGAGGCCGGGATCCCCTTCGTTCAGGCGGGGGGGCGGGGGTTCTATCAGACCCCCGAGGTGGCCATCCTGCTGAGCGTGGTGGACGCCCTCCTGGACCCGGCGGGCCAGGGGTCCTGGCATCTGGGGGCGCTGGATCCGACCTGGCGGAAAGCCGTGGAGCGCCTCCGGCAGGAAATGCCGGTTGCCCCCCTCTCTGAGATCCTTTCCCGCTGGATCCAGGACGTGGCCTATCCGGCGCATTTTGACGAGGCGGGACAGGCCAACATCGCCAAACTCCTGGGCATGGTGGAGGCCTGGGAGGGGCGGGGGCTTTCCGCTGTGGAAATCGCCCAGCGCCTGTTCCGGTTTTCCGGGAGCCGGGAGGAGGGACAGGCGGACGTGGTGGACGTGGACGCCGTTCAGGTGATGACCATCCACGCCGCCAAGGGGCTGGAATTCCCCGTGGTTTTCGTGGTGGGGCTGGAAACCCAATTGGTTGATGTTCGCAAGGAAAGTCGGTCGGTTTTCGTGGAAGAAGACCTTTCGGAAGAAACCGTGCAGGTGTTCTATCCTCCCCGAGCAGGGAAGCAGCACTTCGCCCCCTGGCGGCGGCACGAGGCCCGCCTGCGCCTTCAGGGGGTGAACCTCCTCTATGTGGCCTTCACCCGGGCCCGGGATCACCTGCACGTGGTGTTGCCTTACAAGATGACCCAAAAAGGGAATCTCCACGGGGACACCCTCAAGAGTTACGCCGGTGTGCTCCTCCAGGCCCTTCAGTTTGATCCGGAGGTGAGATCGTTCGCTGCCGAACTTCCGGAAAAGGTGGAGGTGGTTGAGGCGGTCGGAAC
>WFYF01000044.1 GCA_015490255.1 Caldifarciminota bacterium | reverse complement strand
CCCCCCCCACAAAGGGAAGCCACGCCTCAGGGAAGAGCGGCTTCAAAATCCTTTGCGTATTTCAGCATCTTCACCCGGACAATCCCCCAGTTGCTGTTCCGGGGGATCACGGTGAGGTGGAAATAGGTCCCCTTCCCCAGAAGCCGGGTGAAGACGTAATACTCCGTGGTGGCCAGCAGGCTTTCCTCAAACTCCCCCCACTGGGTTTCCCGGGCAGCTTCCACCCCCTTGCGGAGCACTTCCCCGAAAAACACGGCGGGGATGCTGAAGTCCAGATCCTCGCTGGGGGCATATCCGGCGATGGGCGTGCCATCCTCGGCAAACACGATGGCGGTCATCACAAGGCCTTCAATCTCGCTTCCAAACTTCTGAAGCAGTTCTTCCAGGTTCATCCCGATCTACCTCCCCTGGTTCATGCACCGAAGAAATCCCCTTCGCCTTCCTTTTCCAGATCCTCAAGGGTGGTCACGTCCCCTTTCATCTCTTCAAGCTCGGGACTGCCCAGCTCCTCCACCGCCTCAACGCTTTCTTCTCCCCCCGACACCGGCTCCATCTCCTGCATTTCCGCTTCTAGGGCCTGCTTGAGATCCCGCACGGTGAACTTGAGCTCCAGGAACAGCAGCCCCAGCTTGCCTCCGGGCCGGGTGACCACCACCAGCGCCGCATCTTCTCCCAGATTTTCCACCACCACATACCCATCCCGTCCCTTCACGAAGATCTGCTCCATCGTGCCCTTCCGGAGCTCCTCCACCACCCGCTCTCCCTGGAAGAGGAGAGCCGAGGAGAGGGCCGCCAGAATCTCCTCGTCTTCCGCTTCCGGCACGGACATCATCATGAGGCCTTCCGAGCTCACCACCGCAGCCCGCTCCACGTCAGGGACCCGTTTCAGGAGCCCCTCCAGGATCTGCTGGAGTTTCTGGGCAATACCAGGCATGCAAAACCTCCTGTTGGGCCGGGGGGGACTCCCCCCGGCTGGTTTTTCAATGTCAGCGCAAACGAAGGGCCCGGAACGTCCGGGCTTCCCCGCCGGGCGTGATCACCCGGATCCAGTAGAGCCCTTTCCCCGCCGGAAGGGTGCCCTCCACCACGGTGCCGGAAGCCCGCATCGCCTGGAAGATCCGGCC
Organism: Caldifarciminota bacterium; assembly: GCA_015490255.1. Lineage (GTDB taxonomy): Bacteria > Hydrothermota > Hydrothermia > S141-80 > S141-80 > S141-80. The sequence continues at coordinate 2,487 of WFYF01000044.1, read as the reverse complement.
CAGGGCATCCATCACAAACACCCGGGTGCCGGGACGCACCCCCACAAGCGCAAACCGGGGACCGTCCACCCGGAGCCGAACCATCGGTGCGGAGGCACCCTCCTCCGCCACAGGGACACTCCGGTCCACCGCTTCCCGAACGCGATAGGAACGGGAAACGTCCACCCAGTTCCCGATAAGACGCAGCCGGATTTCATTGAACAGGGAATCCCGAATGGGTCCCACGTTGGGAACCACCCACTCTTCAATGCTGAAGTTCACCGTATAGGAGTCCGGGGAAAACCCTCCGTCGGGATCCACAATCACCATCTGGATGGTTCGCACGATGTGATAGGCGTTGAACGTCCCGAGAGGCACGGTGACGGAAACCATTTCCGGCACTTCCACCGTGTCCGTCACCACATACAGCGTCTCCACCGTGGCATCCGTGTCCACCTGGGTGGGGGTCACCAGGGGGAACCCGTGGGCCCAGCCCGACCCCACGCTGAAGGGCGTGCGGTAATACACCACAGCATAAACCGACTCCGCAACAGGGAAAAAGGCCATCACGTCGCTGCCGGACTCCCACGCGGGGATGGTGTCCACAATCACGTCGGGCGTGTCGCTGCGCTGACGGATCTGGAAGAGGATATAGCCGGGGTTGCCGAAAAAGGTGGTGTCCTTTGCCGCCAGGAAGGTGTCCACGATCCCCACACTGTCCGCATAGGGGCTCGGGAAGAAAGCGCTGTCCATGCTGACCCCCTGATAGAGGAGGAACCGCCCCACCTGGTCAATCCCGACATAGGCCAGGGGGGACTGGGCGATCGCCAGCCACACCATCCATCCTGCCATACCCTGCCTCCTTGTTTATCCCCCGCGCGGTCCTCCTGCGGGGCGCCTCACACGTTCACTCAATGCCCATCTTTTTCCGATAGGCCTTTTTCTCCATCTTTTCGGCCTTTTTCACCCCGTCCGCGCAGCCCGCGGCGTAGGGCGTGGAGAGTGCAGCACAGGCCTGATAAAACTCTTTTGCCCTCCGGAACTGCTCCTCGGCTTTTTCCCACGAACGGGCCTTGAACTGGTTCCAGCCCCAGACGTAATACACATAGCCCCGGAGAGACAGCGCAGCCGCACGATACTGGGGATTGTTCTTCACCTCATCCAGCGTCAGGATCTCCGAAAGAACGCGTTCCGCCTCATCATAACGCTTGGCCTCCACAAGCAGAGCCGCCTTCTTCAACATGGCCGGAACATAGCTGGGAGACAGGGACAGAACCTGATCCAGATCGGCCAGGGCTTTGTCCACGTTGCCCAGCTTCTCATACACCTGTGCCCGCTTGAGGTAGAGTCCCGGGTCCCGGGGAGACTTTTCAATCAGGCGACCGGCATACGTGAGGGCTTTCTGAAGAACTTCCCTGTTCCGAACTTCCTTTTTGTTCACGGCCAGGGCAGCTTCCACGAAATTTCGCAGCAAATCCGTGTTGTCGGGATAGGCCTCCAGGGCCTCTTCAAGATAGGGGAAAGCCTCCTCATAGCGCTTCTGGTCCACCAGAAACATGCCATAAGCTCCCCGATAGGCCGCGTTGGCCGTGTCCCGCTGGATGATGGTCCGGAAAAGGGTATCCGCCTCCTTCGCCCGGCCCATTCGGGCCATGAGTTTCGCCAGCCCAAAGGCCGCGGCCGTGTTGGACGAGTCCATGGCCACAGCCTTTTCATAATATTCCAGCCCCTTCTCCTGTTCCTTCAGCACCACACCGTAAAGGTACCCCAGTCCCTGATAGGCCCGGGAATCGCCGGGGATCTTCTCCCGCATGGTCTCATAAACCATCCGGGCCGAATCCACATAGACCTTCCATTCACCGTTCCGATTCTGCTCATAGATTTTCTGGGCCTTTCCGAGGAAAGCCTGGGCGAGATCCAGATAGGCCAGAGCGAAGGTGTCGTTATAGGACAGGGCCCGGCGGAAGTTCCGGATGGCATCGTCATACCGCTTCTTGAGAAGATAGTCCTTTCCGATGGAATACCAGATCTTGGCCGAATCGGCCGGGGTTTCGGGCATCTGGGCCCAGGCCGGTGCCACCATGAGGGCAAGCCACAGCAAGCGCTTCATGATGTTCCTCCTTCCCATGCCTCAAGGGCTTCCAGAAACCTCTCCGCCGTGTCTTCCGAAATATCCACCAGACGGATCTCCTGGAAGTTCCGTTTCTTCTCTGACAGATAGGTGCACACCTCATCCACGATCACCCGGGTGCCTTCCTCCACAGGATACCCGTAGATGCCGGTACTCACCGCCGGGAGGGCCAGGGTGAGGAAACCCCGCCGTTCGGCCTCTTCCAGAACCGCCCGGATGGCCCGGCGAAGCTTGTTCTCCTCGTCTCCTTCCCCCCACCGGGGCCCCACCGTATGGATCACCGCCCGGGCAGGCAGGGAACCGGCTGTGGTCACCGCCACCTGACCCGGGGAAAGGGGCCCGTGCTCCGCCACAAAACGGTCACTTTCCTCCTGGAT
>WFYF01000043.1 GCA_015490255.1 Caldifarciminota bacterium | reverse complement strand
GTGTGGTGGCGGGGGCGCCGGCTCCTCCGCCCACCATACGGTGAACCGCCATCGGCAACTCCACAACCAGACGATCCCCCGGAAGGATGTCGGGAAAACCTTCAAGCCACAGACTGCCATCTCCTTCAATCCGGTATTCGTCGGCGGAGAGCCGGCGCCCCCGCCACCACACCACCACATCCTCCGGAGAGCCGGCGAAGGGCAGGGGGTATGGCCCCCGAACCCCGGGCGCAAGCGCCACCGTGAACGTGGTTTTCCGGGCCCGGGTTTCTCCTCCCCACAGAGCGAGACCTCTACGCTCAAGCTGGAGGCCCATCACCCGGAACTCCCGCCCCGCGCGAAGGGGAAACAGCCCTCCGGAAAGGGCACCCCGGGCTGTGGCATATCGCAGACGGGCCTCCTCAAGGTCCGAGAGGGGCGCCATCCCCCCGGAAAGTCCGGCCAGCCGAACCTGGAGGGTGCCCGCGGGGGTGGTGTCCTCCAGCACAATGCGCTCCGGCGACACCAGGATCCGCCGGGATGTGCGATCCCTTTCCGGAGAAAACGTCCGGGGGGCCAGGGATTCCGGAAGGGTCGTGATCACAAAGAGATGATGAAAGGAAGGACCCAGAAGAATCCAGAGAAACCCGCCCACCGTCATCTTCCCCGGCCATCAGGCTGCGATGCCGAAGTGCAAACGATAGAAAAGGGCATAGCGTCCGTTCCGGGCGAGAAGTTCCTCATGCGTGCCCGTCTCCACGATCTCTCCCTCCTCCAGCACCAGAATCCTGTGAGCCCGGCGCACGGTGGACAGCCGATGGGCGATGAGAAGGGCACTCCGACCCTCCAGCAGGCGGTCCAGCAGCTGCTCCACCCGCTGTTCGGTGAAGGAATCCATGTGGCTTGTGGCCTCGTCAAAGATCAGAATCCGGGGCGCGAAGAGATAGGCCCGGGCGATGGCCACCAGTTGCTTTTCTCCTGATGCCAGACCCTCCCGAAGATCCCGGAGGCCAAGCTCGTCCAGAACTTTCTGAACCCGCTCCTTGGGAAAGTCCGCGAAAAGAACGATGTTCCGGATGGGATCGCCTTCAATCTGGAACGTATCCTGCGCCACCCAGGCGATCTGCTGACGCCACCACGAAAGATCAATTTCAGAAAGGGGCACACCGTCCACCAGGATTTCTCCCCGATCGGGAGCATAGAATCCCAGGAGGAGGTTCACGATGGTGCTTTTCCCCGCTCCGGTGGGACCCACCAGCGCCACTTTCTCACCCACCCGCAAGCGGAAGGACACTCCCCGGAGCACCCACTTCCCGGGCTCATAGGCAAACCACACGTCCCGGAACTCCACCTCCCCTCGGAAGTCCGGTATGGTTTTGCCTCCCTTTCGCTCCGTTGGGGTGGAGAGAAGATCGTGAATCCGCTGAGAAGAGGCCAGGGCGGACTGATAGATGTTGAACTTCTCCGCAAGGTCCTGGATGGGAGTGAACAGCATCTTGATGTAATCCAGGAAGGCCACCAGCGCCCCGAAAGTGAGCAGTCCCCGGATCACCTGACCGCCACCGATCCACAGGATGATGGCGGTGGCCAGGGTGGGCATGAAGGATATGGTAGGGCGGAAAATGGAAAACAGCCGAATCTGCTCCAGATACGCATCCAGCAGTTCCCGGTTGATTCCAGCGAAGCGCCGATAGGAAAACGCCTCTGCCAGGAAGGATTTGAGCACCTCCAGGCCCGAGAGATGCTCCTGGACAAAGGCGTTGAGCTGGGCGAGGAAGCGGCGCACGGCCAGATAGGCCCGACGGAGCCTGACCTGAAAGACATAGCTCAGAACCAGCAGGGGAGGAATGAGGGTCAGGAGGGCCAGGGTGAGGGTGGTGTTCATCACAAACAGCATCACGAGCACCCCAACGATGAGCAGGAAATCCTTGAACAGCACAGGGAGAACGGTAACATAAAGCTCGTTCAGGGCGGCCACGTCGTTGGTGGCCCGGGTGACCAGACGTCCCACGGGCTGGCGGGCGAGCTCGTCCACCGGCATGTCCAGAAAGTGCCGGATGATGTCCTCCCGGATGCGGGCCATGATGTGCTGACCGATGGCCTGAAGCCCGTAGGTCTGGACCACCGAAAGAACCAGAACCAGCAGCAGAGCACCGAGATATAGCCCACCGTAGCGCAGCAGTCCCCCATACACCTCTTCCAGCGGGATTTCTCCCCGCATCCCCGGGACCACCGCCCGATCAATCCCCTCCTTGATCCAGTAGGGGAGGGAAAGCTCCACCAGAGTGAGGATCAGGGTCAGCACCGAGAGCAGCACGAAAGGAAGGACATGGGGGCGAAGATAGGCCACCAGCCAGGAGAGGATCTGAAATTCCCGGCGCTCATGGAGTTTCCGGATGGTCCTCATCTTCGCCCCCGTTGAGATCATTCATAGGGTCCCAGCATGCTCCGGGGATCCAGGACCCGGGATGCCTCCTCTTCGGTGAGGATCCCCTCCTCCACCACCACCTGCCGGACGGTCTTGCCTTCCTTATAGGCCTTATAGGCCACCTGTGCCGCCCGGTCATAGCCGATTTTCAGCGCCAGGGGCGTGACCAGAGCCATGCTCCACTCCACCAGCTCCTCGCACCGTTTCCGGTTGGCCTCAATCCCCACCACACACTTCTCGGTCAGCGCTTTCACACCGCTGGTCAGAATATGGATGGACCAGAGCACCTGATGGGCGATGAGGGGCATCATGATGTTGAGTTCCAGCGGTGCGTTCTGTCCGCCGATGGTCACCGCCAGATGGGCGCCCATCACATACGCCGCCACCTGGATGATCATTTCCGGGATCACGGGATTCACCTTCCCGGGCATGATGGAGCTCCCCGGCTGGAGCGAAGGGAGGGTGATCTCGGCAATCCCGGTGCGGGGACCACTGGACAGCAGCCGGAGGTCGTTCCCAATTTTCATCAGACTCACGGCCACCGTGTTCAACGCCCCCATGAGTTCCACCATTGCGTCCCGCGCCGCCAGGGCTTCAAAGCGGTTTTCGGCCTCCCTGAAGGGCAGGCCGGTCCGTTCTGCAATTTTCCGGATCACCCGGGGGGCAAATTCCCGATGGGTGTTGAGCCCCGTGCCCACCGCCGTCCCCCCGAGAGCGAGCTCCTCCACGTGGGGAAGGGTGTTTTCAATCCGCCGGATGCCATGGGCGATCTGGGTGGCATAGCCGGAAAATTCCTGACCCAGGGTGATGGGGACTGCATCCTGCAGGTGGGTCCGGCCGATCTTCACCACATCGCTGAATTCCCGGGCCTTGTCTTCCAGGGCGCGATGAAGGCCCCGAAGGGCTTCCAGAAGAGGCTCAATCTCCATCCGGGCGGCGATGTGGATGGCGGTGGGAATCACGTCGTTGGAGGACTGCCCGCGGTTCACGTGATCGTTGGGATGGACGGGGCTCCGGCTTCCAAGAGGTGATCCGAGGATTTCGTTGGCCCGGTTGGCAATCACCTCGTTGGCGTTCATGTTGGATGAGGTCCCGGATCCGGTCTGGAACACGTCCACCGGGAAGTGATCGTCCCACTTCCCTTCCATCACCTCTTCCGCAGCCTGGATGATGGCGTCGGCGATTTTGCGGTCCAGCAGGCCAAGTTCCGCGTTGACCTCTGCGGCGTAGCGTTTGATCAGCCCCAGCGCATGGATGAAGGGACGGGGCATCCGCCATCCCGAAATGGGAAAATTCTGCACCGCCCGCTGGGTCTGAGCTCCCCAGTAGGCATGGGCAGGAACCTCCACCTCTCCCATGGAATCCTTCTCAATGCGCACATCGGACATGGTTGACCTCCCGGTTGGTGTTAACCCGGAAAAACAAAAAGCCCCCCATCAGGCGATGGGGGGCACCGGTGTGCGAGACAGAAAAACCTTATTTCTGGAAATACGCCCGGTTCTTTTCAATGAAATCCTTCCACTTGTCCGGAACCTCGTCCTCGGGGAAAATGGCCTGAACCGGGCAGGCAGGCTCACAGGCTCCGCAATCAATGCAGGCTTCCGGATCAATGTAAAGCTGCTCCACCTCCTCAAACTCCGGCTCGTCCGGACGGGGATGAATGGCGTCCACGGGGCAAACTTCCACGCAGGAGGTATCCTTCGTCCCGATGCAGGGCTCCGTGATCACATAGGTCATCGCAACCCTCCTTTTGCATTTGGGTGACCGAATTCTATGATACAGGCCCCGCATCAAAACGTCAACGCGGTGAACCTCAGTTGTCGCGGAGACGGTTCGCCCGTCCCTGTGTATCATAAAGCGTTCTTCTGAAAGTTTTTACCGGAGGAGGAACATGGCAGAGTGGATGAAACTGCATCCGGTGTGGGGAGGTTTGCTGGGCGGAATTTTTATCACCTTTCTCAACCTGGTGGGAGCCCTTATCGTGGTCTTCTGGCCCCGGCCGAGCCAGAAGGTGATGGACGCCTCTCTGGGGTTCGCTGCAGGGGTGATGCTCACCGCAAGTTTCACCAGCCTCATTCTCCCCGGCATTGAATACGGCGGGATCGTGCCGGTGATCATCGGGATCCTCCTGGGGGCCGGCGTGATGGACCTCGCCGATCATCTTCTGCCTCACGAGCATGCGGTGCGCGGCAGGGAAGGCCCGGAACTCAAACGTATCCGGGGCATCTGGCTGTTCATCATCGCCATCACCCTGCACAACTTTCCGGAAGGGCTTGCCGTGGGCGTGGGCTTCGGCTCGGGGCACTTTCAGGAAGGGCTGACCCTGGCACTGGCCATCGGGATCCAGAACATTCCCGAAGGACTGTCGGTGGCTTTGTCGGCGCTGGGCCTGGGTTATGGAAGGACATTTTATGCCGTGTGGACGGGTCTTCGGTCAGGCCTTGTGGAAATCCCGGCCGCCCTGCTGGGGGCCGTTGCCGTTCACTTCATGAAGCCGCTGCTTCCCTATGCCATGGGGTTTGCCGCGGGCGCGATGATCTATGTGGTGAGCGACGAAATCGTCCCGGAAACCCACCGGGCAGGCCACGAGCGGCTGGCCACTTTTGGAACTGTGATCGGGGCGGTGGTGATGCTCTATCTGGATGTGGTGCTGGGAGGATGATCTTCCTGATCGCGGTCCTCCGCCTCGCCTTTCTGGGAGATGTGATGCTTGCCTTCCATCCCGCGTCCCTTGCGGATCGCGAAGGTCCGGCATCCCCCTGGCGATGCCTTCGCCCCCTCCTGGATTCCTCCGTGGTGGTGATCAACCTGGAGGCTCCTTTCACCCGGGTTGAGGCTCCCATGATGCCGGACAAAACCTTTCTGTTCCGGGTGGACCCCCGGCACGTGCGTGTGCTGGTGGCGGGCGGGGTGCGGGTGGCGGCCACGGCAAACAACCACATCATGGACTATGGCGTGGCCGGGCTTGAGGAAACCCACCGGGTGCTGAAACAGGCAGGAATTGCCCCCGTGGGCACGGGGGAAGATCTCCGGGCAGCCCGCCGGGCGGTCGTGCTGGATACCCTGGGAGAACGGGTGGCTTTCCTGGCGTATTCTCTGACTTTTCCCGAGGCATACTGGGCGGGCCGAAATCGGCCCGGCACCGCTTTTGGCCATGAGCGCTGGATTTGGGAAGATGTCTGGAAAGCCCGGCGAGAAGCCTCCTTCGTGGTGGTGATGTTCCACTGGGGGAGGGAACGGTGGCCCGCGCCCCGGCCCTATCAGATCGCCCTGGCCCATGCCGCGGTGGAGGCCGGTGCGGATCTGGTGATCGGGCACCATCCCCACGTGATCCAGCCCGTGGAGATCTATCGCGATCGGGCGATTTTCTATTCCCTGGGAAACGGCCTGTTTGGAAGTTCTTCGGTAAAGCCCCAGGGGGCCCTGGTCCGGGTGCGCCTGGATGCCGACTCGGTGCACTTTGAAGTGGTTCCGCTGGAGGTGCGGCCTCCCTATGGCGGGCTCCCTCCCCGGGTTCTTCCAGAGCCCTACCGGACCCACGATCTCGCTTTCATGCTGTCGGGGATCCCCTGGAAGCCCACCCCTTCGGGCGGGGCCTTTTCCCTTCCCCGGAGACCGAAATGACCGCCTATTCAGCCATGGAAGCCCTGTTCTCCCGGATGATCCATCTGGAGCGCACCGGCGGGGGGCCTTCCACCCTCCGGGCCATGCGGCAGGCGCTTCGGAACCTGGGAAACCCCCATCTTCTCCTCCCTCTGGTGGTGAACGTGGTGGGCACCAAAGGCAAGGGGTCCACGGCTTTCCATCTTTCCGCCCTCCTGGAGGCCCAGGGACTCCGGGTGGGCCTGTTCACCTCACCCCATCTGCGGGGATACCATGAGCGGGTGCGGATCAACCGGGCGCCTGTGGCCCCGGAGGTGCTGGGTTCCTTTGTGCTGGAACTCCACCGGTTTCTGGAAAAGCGCGGGGGCTTTCGGAGCGTGTTTGAACTCCTGACCTTGGCCGCCATTCAGATCTTTCTGGATGCCGGGGTGGACGTGGCCATTTTTGAGGCAGGCCTTGGAGGCCGGCTGGATGCCACGGCCGTGTTTCACCAGGACCTCACCGTTTTGACCTCCATAGGCCACGACCATGCGGACATTCTGGGCCATGCCCTTCCCATGATTCTCCGGGAAAAACTGGGGATCCTTCAGCCCCGTCAGGGAGAGCTTGTGGCAGGTCCACAGCGTCCCTTCCTCCTTCCCCTCGTCAGGAAACTGGCCACGTTCTACCGGGTTCCCCTTTATGAAGTAGGGCGGGACCTCCGGATCCGGCGCGTGACTCCCTCGCTGGAAGGCACCCGTATCGTGGTGGAAGGATTGCTTTCCGGGGAATACACCACAGACCAGGTGGGTTACCATCAGGGGGAGAATCTCGCGCTGGCGCTGCTTGCGTCCTATGTGCTCACAGGCAACCTACCTCCCGCCCGGATCATCACGGAGGAGGAGGGGCGGTTTCAGGTGATTCGGTACGGGGACAGATGGCTGGTGCTGGACGGAGCTCACAATGCCATGTCCCTTCAAGCCCTCCGGGAAACGCTGGAAACCTTTTTCCCATCGCCGTGGACGTGTGTGCTGGGGATGCAGCGAGACAAACTCACCCCTCCGGTGCGGCGGGAACTGGCCCGGTGGCCTGCGGTGTTCTGGGCCACTTCTCCCGGACCTCCCCGCGGGCTGTCCCCCGGTGCCCTCATCCGGGGCCTTCCAGAACTTGTCTGGCAGGGAGAGGGATCGCTGGATGCGGTGCTGCATGAGGCAATTGCGGCAACACCGTCGGGGGGAGTGGTGGTGATCACGGGCTCCCTCCACCTGGTGGGAGAACTCCTGGCCACGCTGACGGCGTCGGAGAAAGGGAAATTCCTTGACAGATCCTCCTCAAAACTGTAAACTGCTTGCATGTGCAAAGGAGTTTCATTATGAGGAGAAGCCTTTACAGGGAGCGGATTATGGAGCTTCTGGAGGACGGGAAGCACCGAACGGCCCGGGAGATTTTTGAACTGCTCCATGCAGAGCTCCCCGCCCTTTCCCTTGTGACCGTCTATCGCAATCTGGACGCACTGGAAAGAGCGGGAAAGGTCCGCCGGATTCAGCTCGGGGAGGAGACGCTGTGGGAGCGGAGGAACCGCCCTCCCCATCTGCATTTCCAGTGCCGGGTCTGCGGTCGTGTGGTGGATCTGCCCGTGGACATTTCTCCCCTCGCACGGCACGCCGTTTCGGTGGGCACGGTGGAAACCGTCCACGGTGTGGTGGAGGGGATATGCCACTCCTGCAGGGAGGCCGGGGATGAAAAAGCTTCCTGAAACCTTTCGGCGCTTGCGGGAAGTTCTGGAACAGACCCCGGGACTGTTTCAGTTTGAACTGGATTTCGGAGCCACCCCTCCCGTCTGCAACCTGGTGGTTGCTTCCGATTCAGGGCCGGCTGACCGTTCCCGGATGGTTCAGGAGATCAAGGACGTTCTCGGACAGCTGGCGCCGGAACTTGTGAAACTTCCGGCGGGAAAATACGCTGACACGAACTGGGTTTTCGTGAAGGACGATGGGCGTTTCCGTGCGGAACGCCTGATCCCCCACGAGGGGGTGGAACTCTCCTTTGTGCTTCCGGAATTCTGGGCCTCGCTTGAGGAGGAAGAAAGCCGGTCCACCCGACTTCAGATGGCCCTGCTCACGGCGTTCACCCTGCTGTTCACCGTCCTGGGAGCCCTCGCAGGACGGTTCCATTGGGGGATGGCGTGGGTCTTTTACGGTCTGGCCTATGTCGCCGGCGGATATTTCCCCCTGGTGGAGGCTGTCCGTTCCCTCCGTTCTCTGGTTCTGAACGTGGATTTTCTGATGGTGGTGGCGGCCCTGGGGGCGGCCTATCTCGGCCATCCTCAGGAGGGTGCCATTCTTCTTTTCCTGTTCACCCTTTCCAGCACCCTGGAGGCCTTCGCCACGGACCGGAGCCGGCAGGCCATCCGGAGCCTTCTGGAACGCTCTCCGGAAAAGGCAGAACTCCTTCTTCCCGATGGTACCACCGTGGAGGTGGTGCCTGAAGTGCTCCAGGTGGGAGATCGCATCCTGCTGCGCCCGGGGGCCCGGGTGCCCACGGATGTGAAGCTTCTCCGGGGAGAGGGTCATTTCAACGAGGCCGATGTGACGGGGGAGTCCGTTCCCCGTCTGTACCGTGCGGGTGACCGGATTCCCGCGGGGGTGGTGGTGGTGGACGGAAGTTTTGAGGCAGAAGTGATCCGGCCGGCCCACGACTCCACCCTCACCCGGACCCTGGCTCTGATCCAGGAAGCCCGGGAGCAGAAAGCCCGGGCCCAGCGGATTGCCGACACTTTTGAGCGAGTATACACCTGGGG
>WFYF01000042.1 GCA_015490255.1 Caldifarciminota bacterium | reverse complement strand
GTATGGCCCGGAGATGGGATTCCCGGGGGAGATCTTCACCCCCAACATCACCCCCCACGCCCTCGGTGACTGGACCGATGGGGAGATCCTCCGCGCCTTCACCGAAGGCGTCAGCCGGGACGGCCGGGCCCTGTTCCCCCTGATGCCCTATCGGGATTACGGAGCCCTTTCCCGGGAGGATGCCCTGGCCCTGGTGGCCTTTCTGCGCACCCTCGCCCCCATTCCCCAGGACGTCCCTCCCCGGCGGCTCACCTTTCCCCTGAACGTTCTGGTCCGTACCTTTCCCCGACGGGCGGCCCTGAAGGAGAAGACCCCCACCCCGGAGGGAGGTCTGAGGTATGGGAAATATCTCACCACCATCGCGGGCTGCCGGGGCTGCCACACCCCCGTGGATGACCGGGGCCGGCCCCGGTCCGACCTCGCCTTCGCCGGAGGACATGCGTTCCGGTTTCCTAACGGGGCCGTGGTTCGCTCCGCCAACATCACCCCCCATCCCACCGCAGGCATTGGCGAGTGGTCGCGGGAAGCCTTCATCGCACGGTTCCGAGCCCGTTCGCCGGAGGCTGTCCGGAGCATGCCGGCCGGACCGGCCAACACCGTGATGCCCTGGTCCTCCTATGCGGGGATGACGGATCAGGATCTGGGGGCGATCTACGATTACCTCATGAGTCTCCCCTCTGTGGACCATCCGGTGGAGGTGTGGCCGGGGGAATAATAACTCGCCATTTTGACCCGTCCGGAAAAACGTTTCCGTTTACAGGCGGAACCCTTCGCCGACACGAACCGGACGGCAGGGCAGAACGCTTCTGCGTAGGGGGATTCTGTGCTGTCTGCCGACACTCTGCAGACCTGTCCTGCTTTCTTCCCGTGGGGAGGTTCTGTGGGTGGAATCCCTGCAGGACGGCAGCAGGAGATATGGACAGCGGGGGTTTTTATCGGATCTGGTGGTCAGCGGGCGAAACGGTCCCCACATTTTGCCGTTCCACCAACCCCATGGTGAAGGTCACGGCTTTCCGGGAGGTTTTGCCCTGCGGCGACCCTGTCCCGTAACGGTCTATGATCGGACAGGCCACAAAATGCCTTCGGGGAAAACCTGTCTGCTTCGTCCTCTCCCGGCGGTTATGTGGTGACGACCCTCAAGAGGATGGTGGAGCGGCAGAATCCTGTGTTACATCGCAAAATCCATTCCGGCGATGAAAGCTTGCCCGTAATGGAAATCAACGCCCCGGGGCCACCGCCCCGGGGCTTTTCTCATCCGCAGCGGGAATAGCCGCACTGCATGCAGGTGGCACACCCGTTCGCCTCCACCATCACCGCCCCGCACTCCGGACACAGATCCCCCACCGCCAGGGAGTCCTTCGGCGGCGTGAGCACTACCCCCTGCACCGGGGCCACCGTCACCGGCGCCTCCGGCTTCTCCTCCTGCCGGGGGACATGCTTCATTTCATCCAGGAACCGGCGGAGCACCTTGGCGATGGCGTCCGGCACGGAGAACACGAAAGACCCATCCGGCTGGCGGATGGCCGGCCCGCTCTTGATCCCCTCCAGCTGACGGATCACATGGACCGGCTTCACGCCGCTGCGGAGGGCCAGGGACACCAGACGCCCCAGGGCCTCGGCAAAGGCCATCAGGGTGGAACCGGATTTGCCCAGGTGGACGAACACCTCCATGGGGCCGCCGCCGTTCCGGTTCACGGTGATATACACGTTCCCCATATCGGTGCGCACCTTATAGGTCCGCCCGTCCAGGACCACATCCCGGGGACGGGGGGTGAGGGCGGTTTTCTCCTCCGCCTGGGACTCCGTGATCAGAATGCCCTCCCGGGAGCCCTCCCGATAGACCGTGATGCCCTTGCACCCCTGCCGCCAGGCTTCCAGATACACCTTTGCGATGGTCTCCTTCGGGGTCTCCTTCGGGAGGTTCACCGTGGAGGAAATGCTGTGATCAATGTGTTTCTGGATCACGGCCTGCATCCTCACCCGGAAGAAGGGATCAATCTCGTGGGCGGTCACGAAAAAGTCCGGAAGATCCTCGTCTGAGGCCCCGGTGAGCTCCTTATAGGTCTTCACCAGGGGATGATAGACCCGGAACTCCTCCTGGGAGAGGGATTCGCTGCGTCGGATATACCACAGGGCGAAAATGGGCTCAATTCCCGAGGAAACCCCGGCCAGCACCGACCCGGAACCCACGGGGGGCACGGTGAGAAGGGCGCCGTTTCGCAGGCCCCCCCGGATTTTCTCCCGGAGGTCCTCCGGAAAGTCCGCAAAGAAGGGGCTTGAGAGATGCCGGTCCGGGTCGAACTTCGGGAATGCCCCCTTCTCCCGGGCCAGATCCGCGGAAGCGTCATATACCTCCAGCTTGATCCGTTCAAACAGCCGGTCCACAAAGGCCACCGCTTCAGGGGTATCGTATTTCAGACGGAGCTGGGCGAGCATATCCCCGAGACCCGTGAATCCCACCCCGATCCGGCGGCTGTTCATGGAGGCCTCCACCTGGGCGGGGAGGGGATGGCGGTCCCGATTAT
>WFYF01000041.1 GCA_015490255.1 Caldifarciminota bacterium | reverse complement strand
TGCCTCTTTCGTGGAGGAACCCCATGCGGGCATCGCGGCGTGGCGAAGGGAAAAGACCGTGGTCAACCTGGTGGCCCGAAAAGCCCGCCCCGCCCGGCAGGCCCTCCTGACCCTCCTGCGGGAAGAGCCCCCCGAGAATCTTCTCCGGACCTACGGGGACATCGCCGGGCGGCGGCTGGTTCTGCCGGCCCATCACCCGGTGGACGAGACCCGGGTCCATCCGCGGTATCTCCGGAAAGTTCTTCTCTCCACCTATGCCCATCCACCCGAAACCTTTGAGGACCTCCTCCTCACGCCGGGACTGGGTGCCGCAAGCCTGCGGGCGCTCGTTCTGGTGGCCGACGTGATCTACGGGGCCCGCCCTTCCTTTGAGGATCCCGTGGTCTATACCTTCGCCCACGGAGGCAAGGACGGCTATCCCTATCCCGTGAACCGGGCGGTGTACGACCGCACGGTGCAGGTGCTGGAGGAGGCTCTGCGGGAGGCGCGCCTGGGCCGCCAGGAAAAGCTTCAGACCCTCCGCCGGCTGGCCCGTTTCTTCGGCGGGGAATGACGCTGTCCTGAAACCCCGCTGTCCCCACCGATCCTGTCCATGGAATACTGTGCCGGGAACCTTCCGGGAGAGTGGGGCGTCTATCGGGGTGAATGAACGCAAAACGAACAGGAGGAACCGCCATGAAACGTCGCAACACCCTGCTCCTCACCCTCCTGCCCCTTCTCGCCCTTGCCGCCTGCGATCGGCAGGAGGGGGTGGAACTCACCGACGAGGACGCCATCCAGGCCGCCGTGGAGGAAGATCTCTCCTTCCTCCTGGACGACCTGGGGAATCTCATGAACGAGGATTCCACCTACGGTGGACTGGCCGCCCTGGGCCTCGGGAAAGCCCCCATTGAGGGGCAGCTCCGGGTGTGGTATCGCCGGATTGATCCCCGCACGCGAAGTCTGGACCTCCAGATCCACATCCAGAACGACACCGCCTGGGTGGACATCGGCCGGCGGCATGAGGGGACCTTCAACCTCTGGTACAGCCCGCCCGGCGACACCGGCGCCCCCGACACCCTCATCCGTTACAGCAAACCTCTCGCCGATACCCTTTTCCGGCAGGTGATGCTGGTGCGGCGGGGAAGTGTGGATGATCGGCACCGGGGCTGGCGCATTGAGGCCTATACCATCGGGCAGGGCCATGCCCTTCCGGCCACGAACCTCGGGATTGACTCGGTGGTGGTGGAGTTTTATGAGAGTGCGACGGTAGAGGATGCCGACACCACCGACGGCCGCGTGGACCGGATTGTGTGCACCGGGAATCTCCTGAAGACCCTGGTGGTGGACGACCCTTCGGCCTGGATCCATCGGGACAGCGTGCCCACCGTCCCGCCCCGTGCCTGCGCCCGGGTAAAACTCTACGGCAGTCCCGCCGGAACGGCCCGGGCCTTCCTCCACTTCAACAACCGGGTGGACCGCCACGTGCGCCATCCCTTTGTGTGGGATGCCAACGAGAACGCCTGGGTGGGGCAGTGGTTCACGCCCTTCTTCCTGGCCGGGACGTCCAACCGCTTCCATGTCGCCTTTGACCTGATCGCGGAAAGCACCTTCACGGACGACGCTGCGCCTTACGATGCGGTCTTCTGGTTCATGCCCTACTGGGTGAGCGCGCCCTGAAGGGGCGCGCGGAAAGGGAGCGGGAGGGGCCGCAGGCCCCTCCCGCCTTTTCATTCTTTCTCCCGGGGAAACACCCGGCGAGGGTGAAGATAGCCGTATCGGAGTCCCAGAATGTCCAGGTATTTCGGATCCTGGAGCAGGTCCAGCTTGCTTTCATAATAGATCCGCAGGCGGTCCAGCCGCGCGATCTCGCGCCGAAGGGTGCGCATCCGCCACCAGGTGATGGAAAGCCCCAGCACCGCACCCGCGGTGAAATACAGGAGCCAGACCACCAGCACGCCGCGAAGCAGACGCAGCATCAGCGTCGCCGGACGAGATCAAACCCCGTGAACTCGGCGTCCTCCCCGAGCTCCTCCTCAATCACCAGGAGGCGGTTGTATTTGGCCAGCCGGTCGGAACGGGAGAGGGAACCCGTTTTGATCATCCCGGTGCGCAGGGCTACCGCCAGATCCGCGATGGTGGTGTCCTCGGTCTCACCGGAGCGGTGGGAGACCATGGCCCCATATCCGTTCCGGAACGCCATTTCCACCACCTCCACCGTCTCCGAGAGGGTGCCGATCTGGTTGGGCTTGATCAGAATGGCGGTGGCCACACCCGAGGCGATGCCCCGCCCGAGGCGCTCCGGGTTGGTGACAAACACGTCGTCCCCCACGATCTGGAGGCGCCCGGACAGCACCTCCGTCAGGGCCTTCCAGGTCTCCCAGTCCTCCTCCGCCGCGGGGTCCTCCAGGCTGACCAGGGGATAGTCCCCGGCCAGGTCCTCAAAGAAGCGGATCCAGGCGTCCCGGTCCAGAAGCTGCCCCTCCATCCGGTAACGCCCGTCCTCATAGAGTTCGGTGGCGGCCACATCCAGGGCCAGGGCGATGTCCTCTCCGGGGCGATAGCCGCTTTCCTCAATGGCGCGCAGCAGCAGGTCCAGCACTTCCCGGGCGGAGGCGATCTGCGGGGCGAACCCGCCTTCATCCCCCACCGCCGTGGAAAGCCCCTGTTCCTTCAGGAGTTTTTTCAGGGTATGGAACACCTCGGCCCCCCACCGGAGGGCCTCCCGGAAGGAGGGCGCACCCCCCGGAACGATCATGAACTCCTGGATGTCCAGAGGGTTGTCCGCATGGGCTCCGCCGTTCACCACGTTCATGAAAGGGGTGGGCAGGGTCCGGCCCCGTTCCCCGCCGATATAGCGATACAGGGGGAGTCCCACCGCATTCGCCATGGCGTGGGCGCAGGCCAGGGACACCCCCAGGATGGCGTTGGCCCCCAGACGGGACTTGTTGGGAGTGCCGTCCAGGGAGCGGAGGATGCGGTCCACCTCATAAAACCCCGATACCTCCAGGCCCACCAGGGCTTCCCGGATCTCCCCGTTCACGTGGGCCACCGCCTTCTGCACCCCTTTTCCGTGGAACCGGGCATCCCCGTCCCGCAGCTCCAGGGCCTCAAAGGTCCCGGTGGACGCCCCCGAAGGCACCGACGCCCGGCCCCAGCCCTCATCCAGATACACGTCCACCTGGACGGTGGGGTTCCCCCGGGAATCCAGGATTTCCCGGGCCTCCACGTGTTCAATGAGAAACATCCGGATCCTCCCGGTTCAGGACACGGGTTTCAGCACCTGTGGCCGATAGTCCTTCACCCCCTTCGGGCTTCCCAGTTCCCGCTGGATGTCCCGGATGAGCACCTGCAGAAGGAGCTGGGCCCGGCGCTGGGCATAGCCCTGCACGTCCAGGGTGGTGTCGGCCGGCGGCTCGTGGAGGGTTTTCTGAATCAGATACACGGCCCGCTCCAGGGCGAAGGGGCCGTGGACGCTGCTGTCGGCAGGCAGACCATAGATCAGGCTGGCCAGCTCCAGGTCCAGCCCCAGGCCGGGCACGGGCTGGCGCAGGCGGAATTTCGGCGTGTGGATCACCTCGGGACGATAAGCCGTCAGCGCCTCCTGAACCTCTTCAAAAGCCTTCCCTTCCTGCAGGAGCTTCCGGGCCGAATCCACCAGAGCCATGGCTTTTTCTTTCTTGAGTTCCCGCACCAGGTCCCGTTCCACCCGATCCTTCACGCTGTCCAGGGGCGGAATCCCCTCGGGGATCATTTTCGTGAGCAGGGCCACCCCGAAGCCGGAGGGAAGCTCCACCACCGGAGAGATGTCCCCGGGTTTGGCCCGTTCCAGCCAGGAGAGGAGATCTGAACGGGCGCCGATCTGGGGGATATAGCCTCCCTCCGGTGGAAAGAGGGGGGTGGTGAAGGTCCGGAACCCCTTTTCTCCGGCCAGGCTGTCCAGGGCCTCCCGGGGTGTGGATTCCACGAACTCGGAAAGGGCCAGATAAAGGTTCTCCCGGGTGGTGGAGGAAGGCTCCACCGCGACGGCGATGGCATGGATGGCCACGCTGTCTCTTCCATGGGGCTCCCACCGGAAGAGGGCATAGCCCGGCGGGAACACCAGGGGGCCCACGATCTCTCCGGGCTCCGCTGTCAGGAGCTTCTCCTGCAGCGTGTCGGGAAGGGGAATGGCGTTCCGGGGGAAGACCCCCATCAGGCCCTCACGCTCCCGCAGCTGCGGGACCTCGGCGTAGTATCGGGCCACCTCCGCAAAGTCCCGGCCCTCCCGGAGCTCGTCCAGCGCGGCCTGGATTTTTTCCCGGGCCAGCGCGGAATCTTCAGGAGAGGGAACGAAGGGAGCCTCCACCACCAGGAGCTGCACCCGCGTTTTCTGGCGATACCGCTCCCGGTTGCGGGCGTAATAGGCTTTCAAATCGTCCTCGGTATAGGAGACCGCCGAGTCCGGAAGGCGGTCATACACGAACCGGAACACGCTGGCCTGCATCAGGGTGTTCTCCATCACCGCCCGGGGCCGGAGTTCTTCCGGGTGATAAAGCACCGCCGTGGCAAAGTCCGTCCAGGTGATCTGCTGGGGGATCTCCCGCCGGAGGCGCATCTCGTAGTTCACGAAGAACGGGGCTGCCTGGGGGTTCTGGAGAAGGGAGAGATAGGCGGGATAGTTGAACCCCGTGGAGTCCCAGAAGGCCGAATCCTGCTGGATTTCTGGAGGGGGAATCCGCCGGATGAGTTCCAGCACGGTGGGATCGGACAGGCTCAGGCCCCGTTCCTGGACAAGTTTCTGCAGACGGATCTGGGTGAGCAGATCCGTCCAGACCGCCTCGGCGATCTGGATGCGGTCCCGGGGGGTGACTTCCCGACCCCAGGCCTTGGCCGAGTCCTCCAGCGCCTGTTGCAGCGCCCGGGTATAGACCTCATAAGTTACCGGTTCGCCGTCCACCTCCGCCACCACCCCCTGCTCATAAGGCTGTCCTCCCACGTTGAGGCGGAAGATGTCCGCTCCCAGCTCAAAGAGAATCCAGGCCACAAATCCCGCCATCACCACCCACAGAAAGGTCTTGGTCTGCTTGCGAAACCATCGCATCGTCATGCGCGTTTCCTCCTCCTTCTCCGGGTTTTCGCTCTGCCTTCATCGCCCAGGAGATACCGGTCAAACCACCCCCGGATTTCCTGAAGCCGTTTCTCCCGGTTCAGCGGTTTGCCCGAGCGGGAGAGTTCGTGGGACTCCCCCTCAAACCGGACGTACCGGACGGTTTTGCCCAGCACCTTCAGGGCCACAAAGAGCTGGTCCGCCTGCTCCACCGGGCAGCGGTAGTCCTCCTCGGAGTGGATGATGAGGAGGGGCGTCTGGATCTTCGGGGCATAGGCGATGGGGGAACGCTTCCAGAATTCTTCCAGATTGTCCCAGGGCAGCGCCCCCACCTCCACCTTCGCGAAGAGCCAGCCGATGTCGGAGGTGCCCCAGAAGGAGAGGAAATTGCTGATGCTCCGCTGGGTGACCGCCGCCTTGAACCGGTCTGTGTGCCCCACAATCCAGTTGGTCATGAAGCCGCCATAGGATCCTCCCGTCACCCCCAGCCGTTCCGGGTCAATCTCTTTAAAGCGTTTGAGCACCGCGTCCACGAATTCCATGAGGTCCTGATAGTCCCGCTCTCCGTAATGGCGCGTCACCGCCCGGGCATAGTCCATGCCGAACCCGGCCGACCCCCGGGGGTTGGTGAACATCACGGCATAGCCGTGGTGGGCCAGGTAATGAAACTCAAAGAGAAAGCCATACCCGTAGGTGGTGCGGGGACCTCCGTGGATCTCCAGAATGGCCGGGATCCGGGCGGGACGACGACCCTTGGGGAAGAGCACGAATCCCGTGATCTCCTGACCGTCGGAGGCCGTGAAGGTGAACACCTCTGGCTCGTGGAAGCCGAACTTCTGGACCACTGCGTCGTTGTGGTGGGTGAGCTGGAGGGCCCGCTGCTTCCCCGGCGTATAGAGATACACCTCCGCCGGATGGGTGAAGTCCATCTGGGTGAGCAGCAGACGCCGGTCCGCCAGGGCGATGCCTTCAATGGACGCTCTGGGTGAATACAGCAGCCGGAGCTCCCGCTTCTCCAGGTCCAGCGCATACAGGGAAGACCGCACCCCGTCCTGCACCACCATATAGAATTGCCGGCGCTTCCGGTCCAGCACCACCTTCCGGCCCGCTCCAGCCCGGACATCGCTGTTCAGGGCGTTCCCGATGCTCCGGTCCAGATCCGCCATGAGGTCCTCGGGCTCTCCAGAGAGGTCCCAGAACCACAGGTGGGTGGGGGCGGCGAACTCGGCTTCGGGCAGGCGAGGGCTTCCGGCGAACACAATCCCCTCTTCCAGCCACCAGGCCTGCTCAATGTTCCCGTTCCAGGGGAGGATCTTCACGGGTTTGCGCCGTCCCCGCACGGCCAGACGATACAGATGGGTCACCCATTCAATCATCCCCGCATCACCGTCCAGATTCCCCACAAGCAGGAGATAATCCCCGTCCGGACTGAAGGTGAGGGAAAAGAGACTGCCGGGATAAGAGGAAGTGAAACGCAGGGTGGCTTTGCGGGTCACGAGATCCAGGAGCACCACGGAAACTTCCTGATCGTGGAGATAGCCCTGGGTGTCCAGCTTGTGGAAGAGGGTGTGGATCTCCTTCACCGTCGGACGGGGCTTCTTGTCGCCGGCTTTCCGGGACCTGCGGGCGACAAGGAGGGCCAGGGTTTTCCCGTCCGGGCTGAAGGCGTGGTCCACAACCCCCCCTTCGGGTTCATACACCTTTTCCCGCTCTCCTCCCCGGTCCGGGGCGATACGATAGAGCACCGGCGGTTTCTCCTCCCCGTCCCGGGAGGAGAGAAAATACACCCATTCTCCGGAAGGGTCCACAAAGGGGGCGAAGTCCCGGAAGGGTCCGTCGGGCTGGGTGAGGGGACGGGTGGTCCGGGTCTTCAGGTCCAGCAGTTCCAGATGGGTGCGATACCGGTTTTTCTCAAAATCCAGCCGGGTGAGGGGATAGACCGCCCAGCGTCCGCGGGGATGGGCCTCCACACCGCCCACCAGGCGGAAGGTCCCGAGATCCCGGATCTCCACGCGTTTCAAGGGCATCGTTAACCTCCTGTTTGTTTTCCCTGGTCCAGCGCCACTTCCCGGGCGATGGAAAACACGTAGGTCTGGACCACCGGCCGGGCCAGGGCCTTCACGGTGTCCGTGGGCAGCACCTGGGAGATCTCCGCCACCTTTCCGGAGCGCAGACGCACCCGGATGGGACTTTCCTCTTCGGGGGTGTAATACCGGTAGCCCACCTCAAAGGCCCGCTTTTCCACGAGATAATACCGGGGATCCAGACCGTGGCGTTCCAGGGCCCGGGACAGCTCCAGCACCTCCCCCGGCGAGGGGTTTTCCAGCGTCCGGGGAAGGCGCCGCCGGAGATATCGCCAGGCTAGATCCGAAAGGACCGGATCATCGGATCGGGCCCACATCTTGATGCTCACATCCACATCCGCGTCGTCCAGCATCACAAAGGCTTCCAGCACGTCGGGATGGATGGGCCGGCCCGGATAGGCGTCCCAGGCATCCAGAAAGGCATGAAAGGCGGGGGTGAGGGGCACCGTGTGGCCTTCCCGCCGGAGGTCCCGAACCCGCCGGAACATGGCCTCAATCAATCCCTGGGCTGCCAGGTTGGTCCGGTGGTAATACACCGCCCAGTACATGAGATACCGGGCCATGAGATAGCTCTCCACCGCCGTGGCCCCCTTCTCCTCCACCGCCAGCACCTCCCGTCCCCGCTCGGAGACGGTGGTGAGGGTCTGGAGAATGCGGGCGATGTCCACCAGCCCGTGGGTGAGTCCGCAGAAAAAGGAGTCCCTCCGGAGATAGTCCAGCCGGTCCACGTCCAGCTGACCGTCCAGCAGTTCGTGAAAGAAGGGACGATCCGTGTCGCCCTTCAGAAAGGCCAAGGCCCGATCCGTGAGGGCATCCCCCACCACCGGCCGGACAAAGCGATCCATCAGAGCATAGGAAAGCTCTTCGTGGGGCACATCCACCAGGGTGTGCTCCAGGGAGTGGGAAAGGGGGCCGTGTCCCAGATCGTGGACCAGGGCCGCCAGGCGCAGGGCGTCCCCCTCCTCCGGGGAGATGTTCACCCCCTTCTCCTGCAGGCTGTGGAGGGCCCGTCCGGCGAGATAGAAGGCCCCCAGGGCATGCTGAAACCGGCTGTGGTCCGCCCCGGGATACACCAGGGAAGCCGTGCCCAGCTGCTTGATCCGCCGGAACCGCTGGAAAAAGGGCTGTTCCACCACGTCCAGGAAGGGTTCCTCCAGAATGATGAAGTCCTCATACAGGGGGTCCCGGATATACTTACGCCGCATGAACCAGCTCCGGTATGGCGTGCCGGGGCGGGCGTTCCCCCGCCGCAAAGGAGAGAATGCTCTCCACCACCGCCTGAAACATCCGCCGGCGGGTTTCCACCGTGGCGCTTCCCAGGTGGGGCAGGAGCACCGCACGGGGATGCCGGCGCAGGGCCTCGGGCACGAAAGGTTCTTTGGCATAAACATCCAGGCCGACGGCCGCAAGATGCCCCGCTTCCAGCGCCTCCATCAGGGCTTCTTCATCCACCACCGCCCCCCGGGCGGTGTTGATCAGGATGCTTCCGGGTTTCATGGCGAACAGGCGTTCCCGGGAGAGGAGATTCCGGGTCTCGGGGGTGAGGGGCACGTGGAGGGAGACGATGTCGCTTGCCCCAAGCAGGGTGTCCAGATCTGTAAAACGCGCCCCCGTGGCCTCCTCAAAATCCGGTTTTCCCCTTCGGGCGGTATAGAGAATCCGCAGGCCGAAGCCCACCGCCCGGCGCCCCACCGCCTGACCGATCCGTCCGGCCCCCACAATGCCCAGGGTTTTTCCGGAAAGTTCCATGCCCAGAAACTGCCCCACCTGCCAGCCCTGCCACCCCCCTTTCCGGACAAAAGCATCGGCTTCCACCACCCTTCGGGCCGCAGCCAGAATCAGGGCCCACGTGAGGTCCGCCGTGGCCTCGGTCAGCACGTCCGGAGTGTGGGTGGCCCAGATCCCCCGTTCCCGCAGGGCTGCGAGATCCAGGTGGTCATAGCCCACCGAATAGGTGGCAACCAGTTCCAGGGCCGGAGCATGATCCAGCACGTCCCGGTCAATCCGTTCCGTCAGGGTGCACACCAGGATGTTCACATCCCGGAGATTCTGAAAGAGTTTTTCCCGGGGCAGTGGAATATCCTGTTTTTCCATCCGAACCGCGAACCTTTCGGCGAGGGAATCCGCCAGATCGGGAAAAGGAAACGCCCGGGTGAAATAAACCACTTTCATGCGGCTAATTTTACGGGACCTGGAGAGTAGCATCAAGCGACGTGGGGTATGCCGGCACACCCTGATCCGCCCCGGCGTACAGATCAGGACGTACCCCACGGGCAGGTTCAGCCATCACCAGGACCGAAAAAACTTCCGGGCGGCTATGGTTCC
This sequence comes from Caldifarciminota bacterium, assembly GCA_015490255.1. GTDB lineage: Bacteria > Hydrothermota > Hydrothermia > S141-80 > S141-80 > S141-80. The sequence continues at coordinate 2,841 of WFYF01000041.1, read as the reverse complement.
TGCGAAATGCCTCAAGGGTCTGGCAGGGGGTGCAGCCACGGACGAAAAAACGCTCTTCCAGCTCTCCACAGGATGCCGCCACAGCTCCGCCCCAAGCCACTTCAAATCCCGTTCAGGGGTTTTAGAAATTTTTCGTGGGATTTTCTTCCCTTTCCCCCCCGCGGAACTGTGCCACAAAGGCGCGCAATGTGTTTCGGGGATCCGTGGCGTTCCCTGGGGAACGTCACAGAGTCAAATCGGGGGAATTGCCTCATACGGTGAATTTTGACAGGCCGGAAGGGAGTTTGTATACTCTTTCCATGCGAACCATCCGTGTGGCGCTTGCCCAGCTGGTTGCCCCGCTGGGTCACATTCGGGGAAACCTGGAAACCATTCTGGAAGCCTATGACCGGGCAGAGGAAGGGGGGGCGGATCTCGTGGTCACCCCCGAACTCGCCCTTCTGGGATTCGGTGCGGGAGATATCTATTTTGACAAGGTTCAGCAGAATCTGGAAGCCCTGGAACGCATCCGGGAGACCTCCCGCACCCGGCGGGCCTGGATCGCCGTGGGATTTGTGGAACAGGATGCCCACGGATTCCTGTATAATGCCGTGGCCCTGATTGGCAACGGGAAGATCCAGGGCATCCACCGGAAAGTCCAGCTTGTGAACTATCGCCTGTTTGACGAAAAGAGGTATTTCCGGAGGGGCTCCCGGTTTGACGTTTTTCCCACGCCTTTCGGGCGGGTGGGGTTCCTGATCTGCGAGGACGCGTGGTTCAGCGAACCCGCCCGGATCCTCGCTTTCCGGGGTGCTGAGCTTCTGGTGGTGCCCTCCGCTTCCCCCTATGACCGGGGCAAACCCGAAATCTGGGAAGACTTTCTCCGGGTCCGGGTGCTGGACAACCAGCTGCCGGTGGTGTTTGTCAACATGGCGGGCATCCAGGACGGTGTGGCCTACTGGGGAGGTTCCATGGCCTTTTCCGCGCGGGGGGAACGGATCTTTCAGGCGCCTTTCCTGGAACCCCACCTGGAGGTGGTTTCGGTGGATCTGGGTGAATCTCGCCTTTTACGGCGCCGGGACATCCGTCTGCGGGAAATCACGCCGGCCCTGGTGGAAGACTATCTCCGGGCTTTCCGGGAATTCTCGGGAGAACCGCATGATTGACCTGGAGCTGCGGGAAAAGGAACTGGAGGAGATCCGTCAGGTGATCACCGCGTCCATCCGGAACCGGGTGGAGAAGGTGGGCCTGTCCGGGGCGGTGGTGGCTCTCTCCGGGGGGATTGACTCTTCCCTGGTGTTGAAGCTCACCGCCGAAGCCCTGGGGAAGGAACGGGTCCTGGCGCTCCTGATGCCGGAGATGGGCGTGACGCCGGACCGGGATCTCCAGGATGCCCGGAACCTGGTGGCCATGCTGGGTGTACCCCACCGGGAAATTCCCATCAACGATGCGGTGGACTGGTTTGCCCAGTTCCTGCCGGGCTCCCCCGAGGAAGGGGCTTTCCGGATGGCCCTGGCCAACGTCAAACCCCGTATCCGGATGATCCTGAACTATTTTTTCGCCAATCTGGACGGACGCCTGGTGGTGGGGACGTCCAACAAAACCGAACTGCTCCTGGGGTACGGCACCAAATACGGCGATATGGCCGCGGATATCTATCCCATCGGGGACCTCTATAAGACCCAGGTCTGGCAGCTTGCGGAGTTCGTGGGCATCCCCACCGGAATCGTCCGGAAGGCTCCCACAGCGGGGTTGTGGGTGGGCCAGACGGACGAGGCGGAGCTAGGCTACACCTACGCCCAGATTGACCGGGTGCTCTATGCCCTGGTGGATCTGGAACTTTCCATCCGGGAAACCGCGGCGCTGCTCGGAGTCCCGGTGAAGGCCGTGGAAGAGATCTTCCACCGGGTGCAAACCTCGGAGCACAAGCGCAAGATCCCCACCATCACCCGGATCTCCCGGATGTGCCTGGACAAGGACTGGCGCTATCCGGTGGAGCGCTTCTGAATGCCCGTGGTTGAGGTGCGGAATCTCACCAAGGTTTATCGCGTGCCCGAGAAAGACCCCGGATTCCGCGGTACCCTTCGTCACCTCATCCGGCGGCGTTTCCGGGAAGTCCGGGCGGTGGTGGACGTGAGCTTCACCATTGAGCGGGGAGAGGTGGTGGGTTTCCTGGGACCCAACGGGGCGGGGAAAACCACTACCCTGAAAATGCTCTCGGGTCTGATATACCCCACCGCGGGCGAGGTTCGGGTGGCGGGGTTCGTCCCCTTCAGACGGGAACCGGAATTCCTGCGAAAAATCACCCTTGTGATGGGCCAGAAGCAGCAGCTTTTGTGGGATCTTCCCGTGATGGACAGCCTGCGGGTGAACGCGGCGGTCTATGGGATTCCGGATCGCGCATTTCGGGAGCGGGTGAAGACCCTGGGGGAGATGCTGGATATCCTTCACCTTCTTCGCACACCGGTGCGGAAGCTTTCCCTGGGGGAACGAATGAAAGCGGAACTTCTGGCCGCGTTGCTCCACAATCCGGAAGTGCTGTTTCTGGACGAACCCACTCTGGGACTGGATGTGACCGCCCAGGTGGCGGTTCGGGAGTTTCTCCGGGAATACAACGCCCGTTTCGGGGCCACCCTGTTGCTGACCAGCCACTATATGGCCGACATTGCCGCCCTGTGTCCCCGGGTGATGGTCATCCACCACGGGCGGTTGATCTATGACGGGGGGCTGGCTTCTCTGCGGGAACGGTTTTCCCCTTACCGGGAAATTTTTGTGGAACTGGAGCGGCCTGTGGAGGAGGCCGCGGTGGCCGGTCTGGGGGAGGTGGAAATCTGGGAGGGGGTGCGGGGACGGATCCTGGTG
>WFYF01000040.1 GCA_015490255.1 Caldifarciminota bacterium | reverse complement strand
ATGAGCTCGTCCCGGCCGGGACGAGCTCATCGCGGGACGTCCTGGATGGGATGGCATCACGGCGGTGCGCACGCGGAGGATTCACGAACTTCCCTCCGACTGGTTTCTCCAGGTGGGCCCTTCCCTGATTCTGCGGGGGCTTCCTCTCCTGGTCCGGTTGCTGTGCGAAGAGATCCCGTCTGACTGAGCACGCATTCAACGCGGCCATACCCTTTCTCCGGGATCCCGGAGACCTCCAGGTTGGGGCAGGACCCTGTGGTTTTCGGGTTTCTCCACGTTTCGGAAGGAAAGCGCACGGGATGCTCGGGGGAACCGGGTTGGCTTCGTGCGGGCTTTGATGCGGCAAGGCGGGGATTTGAAAGTTTGTGGAGGATTGCGTATACTCACGCCCATCATGTGGGCCCTTTTCCTCCTGGCTGCGGACACGCTCGCCATCCAGGTTCCGCCGGCATTCCAGACGGTGGACCGTGTGCCCATCACCGTGGAGGCGCGGTTTGCCGGTGGAGGGGTGGACAGCACCGTGTCCGGTGTGGTGAGTTTGCAGCTCCTTGAGGGAAGCGTGCCCACAGGCACGCAATACTACACGCCTCTTTCCCTGGTGATGCAGCAGGGGGTGGCCCAGGGAACCCTTCAGGTCTATCGTGTCGGCACCTATGCCCTTGTGGCCACAGCCCCGGGAGGCCTGGTGGACACGTCGGACACCTTCACCGTGTCTCCGGGGCCCTATGCAGACGTGGTGCTGCTTCTTCCCGGTCAGAGTCTGGACGGAGGCTATCCGGGATGGCGGCGGGTGGGGCTGCCGGCGCCGGATCGCTATGCGGTGGATCAGGCGATCCCCTACGCGGTTTTCCTCGTAGACACTTTTGGCAATCCCGTCCCCGGTGCATCGGACTCCTTCCAGATCACCCCGGTGAACAGTCAGGGCGCGGGAGGACGGGCAGACGTCCAGGCTGGACCGGTTCTGCAAACCGGCGACACCCTGCCGGTCCGCCCCCGTGTGGCGGATTCGTCTTTCTTCCTGGTGGTCCAGGGTGGAAGCGGCACCGAAGACACCTCCGCCTCTGTGGTGGCGTTCCCTTCCTCGGCTCAGGGGGTGGTGCTCCTGGTCCCCGGAGAGACTCTGGTTCCGGGGGATCCAGCAGGGCGGGGCAAGACCGGAACCCCGCAGCCCCAGAATGTGAACGTGCCTTTCGGGGTGGACCTGATTCTGGTGGATTCCTTGTTTAACCCTGTGGCGGTCACCGATCCTTTCGGATTGCACAACTTTACGGTGGAGTTTTCGCCGGTGCCCACGGTGGGAACGGTCTCGCCTGCCCAGGCGAACTTCGGCACGCAAAACACCCTCACCTTTCAGGTGACCTTCTCCCGGACGGGAACCTGGGGGGTGGAGGGGGTGGACGCGGACAGTCCGGCCGTCCGTTCCGGCGTGACCCTGGTCCCCGTTACTCTGCTGGCCGACACCCTCTGGGTGGACCCCCGGAGGGACACGGTGAGTCCGGGAGCGTGGGAAACCCTCCGGGTGCATGTGGAAGCCCCCGGTGGCGTTCCGGTTCCGGCGGCCCGGGTGCAGGCCACCCTGCAGGGGCCGGGAAACCTGCTGGGCACCGTGGCCACCACAGATTCTGCGGGCATTGCCCGGTTCTATTACCAGGCACCCCTGACGCTGGGACTCCAGCAGGCCCGGGTGGTGTTCACCCACAGCACCCTCACGGACACCGCCGAACTCTGGACCCTTACGGTCACGGACAGCGTGCTGCTCATGTATCCCAATCCCCTGACCAGCCCGCCGGGACGGGCGAACATCATGATCTTTGTCCCGGCGGTGCAGGACATCGCCTATGCGGAACTCATGCTCTATGACCTCACCGGTGCGCCGGCCTGGCGGAAGGTCCTCCAGGCCGGCGAACTCTCTCCCGGCGTGCGTCAGGTGGTGGTGTGGGACGGCACCAACGGACGGGGGAAACGGGTGGCCCAGGGACCCTATATGCTGGTGTATCGGGTGATCGGTTCGGGTGGCCGGGTGCTTCTCTTTGCCAAACGGATGGTGGCGGTGGTATGGTGATCTGGATGATGCTGGCGGTGGCCGGGGGTTCCTGGTCCTATCTGGACCGGGAGAGCGGCCTTGCGGCTTCCTATGCGGTGGGCCATGCCCTGGAGGCTTGGTTTCGCGGTGCGGAGGGGTTTTTCTATAATCCTGCAGCCCTGTATGACCTGGGCGGACTGGAGGTGGCCACCGGGTATGGCCAGCAGTTTGGCTCTCTTCTCCAGAACGTTGCGGGGGTGATGGCGGTGCCCTTCCGTCAGGGGGGGT
>WFYF01000039.1 GCA_015490255.1 Caldifarciminota bacterium | reverse complement strand
TTACGGATACGCCTCCCGGAAAGGTCGCTTCCGCCCCACAACCAGCCTGCGCAACGCCATCGCCCCCTGGATCGGGTGGACCTGCGGTTTCATGGCCGCCGGGATGGCCCTCACCCACAACGCCCTCCATGCCATCGGGGCCCTCAACCCGGACCGGTCCGGGCCGATTTCACTTCTGCTCTGGGGCTATATGACCTCGGTGATGCTGATGGTGTGGGGCGTGTATCACCCCGTGCTCTTTGCCCTGGGGGTGACCAGCCTCTTCGCCATCCCCCTGGCCATCATGCTGGTCTCCCCGCTGGCCGGGCACTTTGCCTTTCTTCTCGTGTTCGCCGCCATGGCCCTGGCAGGCTTTGGCCTGTATATCCGGGGGAAGGCCCGTGAACCCGAAGGACTTTGACCCCCTCCTGCACGAGCGGGTCCGGCTCGGCATTCTGGGCCTGCTCCTCCAGCGGGAGGAGGTGGATTTTCGCACCCTCCGGGAGAACCTTCAGGTCTCGGACGGCAACCTGGCTTCCCACCTGCGCACCCTGGAGGAAGCGGGGGTGGTGGCGGTGGAAAAAACCTTTGCCGGACGCAGACCCCGCACCCTCTATCGCCTCACCCCGGAGGGGAAAACCCGGTTTTTGCGGTATCTGGAAAACCTGGAGGCCTTTTTGAAAACTCTCAAACAGGAGGAGGCGTCATGAGCGTGCTGTTCCTGGTGCTGGCTGCCGGGGGATTCGGCGGCTTCTATGTGGGCGGCCTGTGGTCCCCCCAGAAGGACCTCTCCAGCCGGCTGGAACAGGTCCGGGGCATCCAGCTCCCGGATGGGCTGATGGCCCAGGGCGGCGGGGGGTACGGTTTCACCGAGACGTGGATCATCGGTGGATTTGGTTTCGGCGCAAGCCGGAGGATTTCCGGGCCGGATCTCGTGGTGGACTATTCCGTGGGCCAGGGATATTTTGAGGTGGGCCGCCTGTTCCGGACCGGCCCCGTGCGGCTCGGCGTGATGGCCCTCCTCGGAGGCGGCGGGGCCTCGGTGACCCTCTATCCCCGTCTCACGGATCCCACCACGGACGAGCTCCTTCGGGATCCCGGACGCTCCGCCACGCTCCGGGCCGGCGGGTTCTCCGGGGGCGTGGGTCTCGTGGCCTTCACACCCCTGACATCCTGGCTGCTCCTGGGCGTTCATGCCTTCGGTGCCTATACCCTGGACACGATATGGGACCTGGAAGAAGGCCGACTCCTGGATGCCCCCGCCTTTCAGCCGGCTGTCGGGGGAATCCAGGTTTTTCTGGCCATGGGCGGCGAGGAGGTCGGGGAGGATTGATCAGAAGCCATAGCGGGCAAGCAGCCGGTTGAAGAGCTCGTGGGAGCGGATTTTCCACCACCGGGGCGTGTCCCCGGTGGTGGCCGCCAGGGTTTCCACCACTCCTTCGTTGCCCCGCAGGAAGTTCTCCAACACCAGCAGCTCCTCTTCCGGAGAGAGGTTTTCCTCCGGGTGGAGGAAGTGCCGGACGGCCACGGCCCGGGCCACGTCCCACACCATGCCCCAGGGAAGCAGCCGGTTCTGAAACAGCCGCACCCGGAATCGGGCATCCGCCGGCACGTCCAGCCGGGCCTCCGCCGGCGGGAGGGCCCGGAGCACCGCAAGCACCAGTTCGCCTTCCATGTCCCGATAGGTTCGGTCCAGAAGCTCCACGAACCGCCGGCGCAGCACCCGGCCCATGGCTTGGGCCCGGGGGGCGAGATCTTCCCGGAGGGGACGGATCCAGGCGGAGGAATATTCCCCGCTCCGGGCATTTCGCCCCGGCGCGATGTGGAAGGGGAAAAAGCCCTGGCGGCGCCAGAAACGAGCCAGTTCCGGCGTGAGGCCGAAGGACGTCCCCACCCAGGCATAGCCGGATGCCTGCTTCAGAAATCCCTGCAGCAGGGCGGTGCCCAGACCTTCCCCAAAGTGGTCGGGATGCACCGCGATCCGGACCACCCGGACCCCCGGGTGGCGGGGGATCTCCACCTCTCCGTAATACCGGATCATCAGGGCCGGGAGGATGTGCCCCTGGAGCCGCTCGTGGGCGCCATAGTCCGTGAGCAGCTCCGCGATCGCCTCCTCCGGAAGCCCCCCTTCCCGGGCCACCTC
>WFYF01000038.1 GCA_015490255.1 Caldifarciminota bacterium | reverse complement strand
TGTATACATGGAAACCCGGGGCGCGGTGGTGCGCACCCGTACGGGCGTGAAACCTGTGTACGTTTCCGTGGGCCACAGGATCACCCTGGAGGAGGCTGTCGCGTGGGTCCTTCGCCTCTCCCGGTTCCGCCTGCCCGAGCCCATCCGGCTTGCAGACCGGCTCACCCGGGAAGCGGCCCGGACACTCCGGATCCGGCCCTGAGGGAACGGGACAGGAGGGCCCGCTGCGCTTCACGTGAACATCCTCACATTCCATCTGCACTGGAGAAATCAAGGGGAACACCGTCCGCTTTCTTCCGTTAAGATCTCATAAGATCTCACGGTGCGCCGGGCACCCGGGTCTTTTCGTGCAGATTTTTGATAAGGCAAGGCGGGTGGTTGACAGGTTCCTTCCCATCGTGTATACTTCCCGCAGCACTCAAAAGTGGGGGTAGGTTCCCGGTCTGTTCAGCCTTCCCGGAAGGGTTGGTGTGTGCCCCTGTTTGAACGTTGAAACCCAGAGGTTTCAGGAGGTGAAATGGTGAGCCGGTGGCCGCTTGAAAAGGTCAGAAACATCGGGATCATTGCCCACATTGACGCGGGCAAGACCACAACCACCGAACGCATCCTGTTCTATACAGGACGCACCCACAAAATCGGTGAGGTCCACGAAGGGGAGGCCACGATGGACTGGATGCCCGAAGAGCGTCAGCGGGGCATCACCATCACCGCTGCCACCACCGCCTGTTTCTGGCGGGGACACATGATCAACATCGTGGACACCCCCGGGCACGTGGACTTCACCATTGAGGTGGAACGGAGTCTCCGGGTCCTGGATGGGGCCATCACCATTCTGGAGGCCTCCTCCGGGGTGGAGCCCCAGTCAGAAACGGTGTGGCGTCAGGCAGACAAATACCGGGTCCCCCGGATTATCTTCATCAACAAGATGGACAAGCTCGGAGCCAGTTTTGAACACTCCCTCCAGTCTATCCGGGAACGCCTCGGGGTCACGCCCCTGGTGATCCAGCTCCCCATCGGCCAGGAGGAAACCTTCAAGGGCGTGATTGATCTCGTGACCATGAAAGCCATCATCTGGGAGAAGGACCACCTGGGTGCCGAGTTTGAGGTGATGGAGATTCCCGAAGAATACCGGGAGGCCTCCCTGAAAGCCCGGGAGGAGATGATTGAGACCCTGGCGGAGTTTGACGAGGAGATGATGGAAAAATACATTGAGGGCGAGGACTTCACGGAAGAAGACATCCGGAAGGCCATCCGCCGGGTGACCCTCAACCTGGATGCCTTCCCGGTGCTGGTGGGCTCCGCCTTCAAAAACAAGGGGGTCCAGCCCCTGCTGGATGCGGTGGTGGACTATCTTCCCTCTCCCCTGGATATCCCGCCGGTGCGGGGCTGGCACCACGAGACCGGGGAGGAAGTCACCCTCCCCACCACGGAAGACGGCCCCCTGGCCGCCCTGGCTTTCAAAATCTTCACGGATCCCTATGTTGGGAAACTCACCTTCGTTCGGGTGTATTCCGGGAAGATTGAGCCGGGCATGACCCTCTATAACCCGGTTCGGGGGACCTCGGAGCGGGTGTCCCGAATCCTCCGGATGCACGCCGACAAGCGGGAGGAACTGGAGGAGCTGGCGGCCGGGGACATCGGGGTGATCGCCGGATACAAAAACGTGCGCACGGGCGACACGCTCTGTGAGCGGGATTACCCGGTGGTCCTGGAGTCCATTGAAACCCCCGAGCCCGTGGTTTCCGCCGCTGTGTTCCCCAAAACCCAGAAGGACCAGGACCGCCTGTTTGACTCCCTTCAGAAACTCGCGGAAGAAGATCCTTCCTTCCGGGTGACCTATGACGAGGAGACCGGGGAGACCGTGATTTCCGGCATGGGCGAGCTTCATCTGGAGATCATCCAGTCCCGTCTCGCCCGGGAATTCAAAACCCACATTGACCTGGGTGAGCCCAAGGTCGCCTATCGGGAGACCATCACCCTGCCCGTAACCACCGAAGGGAAGTTTATTCGCCAGACGGGTGGACGGGGCCAGTATGGCCATGTGATCATGGAGTTTGAGCCCCTGGAGCGGGGAAGCGGTGTGGTCTTTGAAGAGCGCCTGCGGGGGATGAACATTCCGCGGGAGTTTGTCCCTTCCATTGAAAAGGGATTCCGGGCCGCCCTGGAGCAGGGGGTGCTGGCCAAGTTCCCGGTGACCGACATCAAGGCGGTGCTGGTGGATGGTTCTGCCCACGAGGTGGACAGTTCGGATTATGCCTTCCAGGTGGCTGCTTCCATTGCGACCAAAGAGGCCCTTGAGAAGGGCAAACCCATCCTGCTTGAGCCCGTCATGCGCCTGGAGGTGACCACCCCCGAGGAATATATGGGCGACGTGATCGGGGACATCAACCGCCGCCGCGGCATCATCCAGGGGATTGAGGACCGCCGGGGTGCCAAACTCATCACCGCCCTTGTGCCTCTTTCCGAGCTTCTGCGCTATGCCTCTCACCTGCGTTCCATCACCCAGGGGCGGGCTTCCTTCTATATGGAGTTCCATCACTATGGCGAGGTGCCCCGGGAGATCGCCGAAAAGGTGATTGAAAGCCGGAAGAAGGTGGCAACTTCCCGGTCGCGCTGAGGCTGGAAACGCCTGGAAAAAGAAAAGGGGGCGGGAGTTTTCCCGCCCCCTTCGTTTTTGTCCGCCCGGTAATCAGCGGATCACCAGAACCTTGCGGGGCGCCCGGACCACATCCTCCGGCCTCACCCGGAGGAAATACACCCCGGGCATTTCAAGGCGCAGGGAGCTCGTGCCGAGGGGCCGAAGTTCCACCCGGCGCACCCGCCGTCCCAGAGCGTTGAAAAAGTCCAGGGTGAGAGGACGGGCCACGGGATTCACCAGCACCACCTGCCCGGCTCGCATGAGTCGGGGGACCTTCAGCAGAGGAAGCACCCGAAGGCCCGCCGATGCGACACCGGATGCCGTCTGAGGCCAGGCCAGCCCATAGACCGTGGTGAGGTTCCGGGTCCGGAGGAGGTCATGTCCCCCCGCGGGCCATGCGCTGGAGGTGTCGGTGGCGGGGAGTTTCAGCCCCACGACCCGCCCGTCATCCAGCGCCACAGCCAGGAGGTTGGATCCCAGCACACTCGGTGTGCGCTGCATCTGTCCCAGTTCCAGGGGAAATCCATCCACCTGCTCCCCCACAATCACACTTCCCCAGGTGGGAAGCACCGCACCGTCCCCGGCGAGCACCCCTTCCCGGCGGACCAGCGTGGCGGTCTGGGAAACGTCCCACGCCTGGCGTCCTCCGGTGAGGAGGTTCACGGCCACCACCTGGGAGGTGTTCCAGAGCCAGAGCACCCCCTGCCCCAGCACGCCGGTCACCGGGTCCGGAAGGCCCGCCCCGACGAGGGTTCGGTGGATGACAAACGTGCCACCTGTGCTCCGCCCGCCCACGAAAAGGGTGTCCTGCTGGCTGTCTCCGACACGCCACACGATCTCCTCTCCGGCCTGGAGGGAGTCCACATCCCCCACCGCCAGAAAGTCAGCCACATAGGAGGTGAGCACCTCCTGTCCGCTTTCGCGCCAGGCCACCAGTCCCTGGCCGGAGATGGAGAGCACAAGAACCGGTTTCCCGCCGTCGTTCCACACCGCCGGCGGTGCGATGAGGTCTCCCGGGAGGGTGTCCTTCACCACCCATGCACCGCTCTCATACCGGAAGACCCTCCGATCGGGGATGAAGGCATAGACCGCCACGCCGTTGTCGCTGAGGACACCCACCACCCGGGCATAGCCTCCCAGCCCCTGCAGGCTGTAATTCAGCCCGCCGGGCCAGACCTTCAGCAGGAACACATCCGTGTTGAGGGGCCAGGCCACGAGAAGGGTATCTCCCTGCTGCCAGGCCACGGGATCGCTCACCGGAACCCCCTGAACCGGGATGGGGAATCCGTTTTGCTCTTTGCCTTCCGGTGTGACCGCGTGGAGCCAGCCCCCGTCGTCCCAGACCAGAACCGTGGTGTCCTCAAAAATCACCGGAGCCCACAGAGGCTGGACGTTGCCCAGAGAAACTTCCCAGAGTTTCACCGGTCCTGGAACGCCCACGCCGGCAAAGACCGGAGCAGACAGAATGCGAGAAGAATCCAGGGCGTAAAGCCAGAGAGACTCGGCCTGGCCAAGCCCCACCTGCACCGGGAGGGTGCCTTCAAACAGGAATCCCACCCCACCGGAGGCGGGAAGAATCCGTCCTCCCCGGGAACCTTCCGGCAAACTGCCCAGCACCTTCACCCCTCCCGGAACCGCCAGGAAACCACCGGGATCCGGTGCGGCGGGAGGGGCATGCCAGACCAGGGTATCCCGGAGAACGGCGGTCCAGACCCGGAGGGCAGAAATATACCGATCCACCCGAACCTGGAGGGTTTCCCCGTTGTGGGGTGCGTAGGGGATGGCAAACCGGTAAACGTTGTCCTCCAGGAGAGTCCCGGTGCGGGTGACCGTGCCGTTGGCCCCTGTCATCTGAAGCCGGTAGGTCCCCTGGGAACCCATGTCATAAACCCAGATCACGGAATCTTTGGAACTGGAAAGGGCGGTCCACAGCCGGGGATCGGGGGATTCTTCCGGACTGCCCACCCAGATTTTCCAGGACTTCTGATCCACCACAAAGGTATAGAAGGCGGGCAGCGGACCATCCACATGCTGCCAGGTGAGCACCGTGTCGGTGGCGAGGTTCGTGAGGCTCACGGAAGAGGGGTTCCAGGTGCCCTCCGCCGGATAGACCGTGAAGGTACCGCTGCCGTCGGGATCCACCACCCGGGTGTGGACATACACGCCACCGGAAGAGGTGAACTCCACCCAGTGGTCGGCGAGGTAGGGCTGGTTGTCCTGGGGAAGGACGAGGGTATTGACTTCAAGGGTGTTCTTTTTGCCGGAAGCGGTGATCCAGAGGGTGTCCGGGGCCCCGATCCGCTCAAAGGTATAGGTCAGGGTGCCCCTTCCCGTCACAAAGGCACGGTAATATTCTCCCGTGGCCGGACGCCAGACCACCACCCGCCCGCTGTCCGCGAGGGAATAACGCACCTCCACGTCAACCTGCGACCCGTTCACCACATAGGCTCCCTCCACCTTGGCCGGAGACACCACTCCGATCCAGAGGGGAAGGAGGGGATCCCCCTGGAGAGAAAACCCGTAGTGGTGATAGCGCACCAGGGGACCTCCCGACGCATAGGGTGCCAGCACGTTCAGGCTCCATCGCACAGCCTCTCCGAGGGGAACGTTCTGGGCGAGCTGCTGGAACGTCCGGTAGTAATACCACTGGGTGAGGGAGGGATAGTTGAGGCGGACGGTGGCCCAGGCACCCACCGGTCCCCCCCGGCGCAGAACGTAATCCGGGATGAGTCCCTGAAGGTCATAGGCGCCGGCATCGCACACGAAGGGGAACCAGAGAAACCGTGCGGCGGTGGTGTCCAGAAAATCCCCGTCCGCACGCCAGAACTCCACCACCGGCGTGGAATTGACCCAGAATTTGTTGAAAAAACTGTGATGCAGCGCCACCACCACCCGGTGGGGTGCATTCAGAGAGTCCCGATACCGTTCCACCGTGATGTCCACCGTATTCCCGAGATTTTCATACAGAGATGTGGTATCCATCAGAGCGGCGAGATCCTGCACCGCATAATCCACGTAACTCCGCCCCTGAAGCGATCCGTCCGGGAACTCTGCCACCATCTTGATCAGGGTGTTGGAGGCCGGAGGGTTTGTCCACCAGTCCCACATCTTCTCCCGGTATCGCGCCAGTGTGGCCGAATCGCCCACCACCAGACGGGCCACCGGGAGCTGGACGGTGAGGTCCACGGAATCTTCAAACTCGCCCAACAGTCCATCGCCATCCAGATCCAGCGTGCCGCTCATCAGGGCACCGTAGAAATAGTCTGTCGGGAAATCGTCATACTGAGGGTTCTGGTGCTGGGGGACACGGGTGGGAAATCCCGGAAGCTCGCTCACCGGCCCCACCAGAAGCACGCTGAAGGTCCCCCACTGTTCCCAGATCTCCCGGAGGAGGTTGCGGATCCGCTCCTGCCGGGTGGCACCGGTCCGGCCGTCCACCCAGTCTGTGGTGTAGATCACCGTGTGGTGGCCCAGGAAGAGGTGGGTTTCAAAATACTCCTCTGCCGCCCCCAGCAGGGCCGGCGTGGTGATCACCACCAGGTCCGGTGGGCCCTGGAGGTTGGCCGGGGGAAGGTTCACGAAGGGCCGGGAAATCTGGAGAAAGGTTTCAAGGGGAACCTTGTTCTGGCTGCCGGAGGCCGGCACGGTAGTATAGGTAACTTCAATGGTCGTATAACGATAGCTCCCCGACCACGGGTGCACTGTAATCACCAGGCTGTCCTCCACCTGGGTCCATTCCAGAACGGATGAAGGCGTCCACACCACCGTGTCCTGCGTGCTGACAAAGACAGAATCCGGGGGCGTATCCAGCACGGAATCCAGCACCGTCCAGGACAGGGTGGTCACGCTTTCGGCCTCCACGGGAAACACGAAAGTTTCCAGGAATTCTCCCTGGGGAAGCAGCGTCCGGGTATAGACGGTGGCCAGCAGAACAGACCAGACCACACCACCCATCATGGTGCACCTCCTTTCCCCCGCCTTTGTTCTCTCAGGGGAAGATCACAACCCTGATGTTTCTGTCCCCCACCTGAAGGATATAGATTCCCGGTTCCAGATAGACCACCCCCCTGTCTCCCCGACGGGAGAGAATCCTTCGTCCCTGCAGATCCCGGACCACCAGTCCTGTGGCCGGAGGAAGGCGATAGCGGAGGCCACCGGGGATCACCCGGATCTCTGGAGCAGGAGAGAGCCCTGTCCCCTCACCCACGCCCACCCGCACCACCGTCCAGACCCCGGAATCCGGAAATCTCCGGGCGTTCCCCGCATGGTCCACCGCCCGGGCATACCATTCCAGCATCAGGGCGTTTTCCGGAAGAGACACCATCACGCCACAGGTCTCCTCTCCCCGGCAGACGTGAACCGTCCAGCCAGAATCTCCTTCATGGCGAAATCGGATCTCCACAGAATCCACTCCGGAGAAGGCATCCTGCACCTGGAGGGCGAGCCAGACCACGTCACCCAAAACCGTGTCCGGTGCCAGGGGATACCCTTCCGGAGGTTCGGTGTCCGCGTAAATGGCATATTCCACCGCTCCCCGGCCTGCACCGCTCATGATGTTCCGGACAAAGCCATAATACCAGGGCCCGAGGCGCAGGGGGGGAAGCACCCCGGTGGTCTGGGCGAAGGGAAGATCCAGGGAGACCGTGTCCGTCTGCCCACCGGGCCGGTCCACCCCGAAGAAGGGAGAGGCGTCCGGGAAACCGTAGAGGCTTTTCCAGCCGGGGAAGACCAGGACGTCCTCCTCCAGAAAGCACCCTTCGGACCACTCCCATGCAGGAAACAGCGGACCCGGCGGGCTTCCGATCCGGGCCTCCCGGATCCGGATTCCCGAAGGAGTATACCAGGCCACATACCCGTCGCCGCCCACCATGCCTGCAACGCAGAGCGCGCCCGTTTCCGGAAGCCACACCATCCGGTGAAGCTCGTCTTCTGCAGGTGTTTTCAGCGTGTCGGCAAACAGCAGGCTTCCGGCGCGGTCCAGCCGGCCCACCCACCCATCCGCCGCGATGACCGTGGTGTCCTCCGGGGCATCCATCCAGCCCACCAGTCCGACCGAGCCGTCGGGGAGGGGAAGGAGATCCCTGATATACACACCGGAAGGAAGGATCACGCTGTCCACCACGCCGGTGGGTGTGATCCAGAAGAGACTGTCGCCCTTCAGCACCATCACGGTGTCGGGGGGAAGGAACCGGACCGCCTCTCCCGGCACCGGGAGGATCAGGGTGTCCTGCATCACGACGCTGCACAGGGTATCCACACGGAAACGGAACAGGGTGTCGGACTTTGTGCCCCAGAGAAAAAACCCGCTGGACTCGGGGAAGATCTGTCCGAAATGGGGGATTTCAGGAACGTTCAGCGTGCAGCGGAGGGTGCTCTCGTGGAAAAGGGCGGCGAAGGCGCGGGGGGCATTGGAGACGGACGCTTCTCCCGCCACCACCCAGAACGGGCCGGCACTCGCGATGTCATACGCCTGGAAACTCGTCCCCTCCTGCTCCACCCTGCCCGTGCCCACCGGGGCAATCTGAGAAAGGAGGACCAGCACGCCGGGGACCATCGTGATACCTCCTGCCGTATATTTCTGATATGCGTCCGGCCCCGGATTGTCAACCCCTGACGGTTCCCGGGAAAGGCCCTATACTATGGCACCGCGGCATCAGGGAATCTCATGCATTTCACCGAAACGGCCCTCCGGAATCTGGACGACCCGGTCCGGTTCGTCTGGCGATACACCGCCTCCGAAGACCGGGAAGTGGCGGCATTTCTGGCTTCTTCCTTTGCGTTCGGCAACGTGCCCGCCATGCTCCGGGCCCTGGAGCGCCTGTTTGCGGGGCTTTCCCCGTCTCCATATCACCGGCTTCTTGAGAAAACGGCGGAGGTCCCCGAAGATTTCCAGTACCGGTATGTCCGGGCTTCCGACGTGCGCTCCCTGCTTGCCGGACTTTCCCGGATCCTCCAGCGTCACGGAAACCTGGGAGCCCTGGTCCGGGCACTCTGGAAAGAAACCCGGGGGCCTGCAGACTGCGCCCGTCTGCGCCGGGTG
>WFYF01000037.1 GCA_015490255.1 Caldifarciminota bacterium | reverse complement strand
CGTCTGGAGATCGTGGCCCGGTTCAGGCCGGGACATTCCGGGGGAAGGCGTGTATACTTGTTCAGAACCATTGGACAGGGTAAAGGAGACCGATGGCATCCCGTCTGTATCTTCTTCGGCCCGCGGAGCTGGTGTTGAAATCCACGCCGGTGCGCCGGCGGATGATGGACCGGCTCCGCCGGAATCTGGAAGCGGGCCTGCGCCGGCGGGGTATCTCCTATACCCTTCACCGCGCCTGGGACCGGTTTTTGCTGGAGGCACCGGAAGAAGCCGAGGCGGTCCTTTCCCATCTCTTCGGCCTGCGTTCCTTTTCCCCGGTGATCCGCCTGCCCTCCACCGATCTCTCCGTGATCCTGGACCGGGGGAAGGAAGTGTTCGCGCCGCTTGTGGCAGGCAAAACCTTTGCCGTGCGGGCCCGCCGGAGCGCTTCGGTGCGCCTGTCCAGCCGTAAGATAGAACGAGAACTCGGGGCCCTCCTTGTGGAAGCCGGGGGCAGGGTGAACCTTGACCAGCCTGAGGTGACCTGCCATGTGGACGTCCGGGAGGGGGAAACCTTTCTGTATCACGAGCGCCTGCCCGGACCCGGGGGGCTTCCCCTCGGGGTGGATGCGCCCACGCTGGTCCTGCTGTCGGGAGGATTTGACTCCGCCGTGGCCGCCTGGACCCTGATGAATCGGGGTGTTCCGGTGCGCTTTCTGTTTTTTGAACTCGGCGGGTGTGCCCACCGGGCCGGTGTGCTGGGGGTGGCCCTGAAACTTTATGAAGACTGGATGTTCGGGGACGAGGAGGCCTGGGTGGACATCCTGCCCGGGGAGGAGATCGTCCGGCGCCTGCAGGACCGGGTCCCGGAGCGTTTCTGGAACGTGATGCTCAAACGGGTGTTCTATCAGGTGGCCCGCCGGGTTGCCGAACGGGAGAACCTCGCCGGTTTTGCCACCGGCGAGGCCATCGGGCAGGTCTCTTCCCAGACCCTGTCCAACCTTGCCGCCCTGTCTGTGGGGTTTGACTTCCCCGTATGGCGTCCCCTTCTTGCGGCCGAAAAAGAAACCATCATCGCGAAGGCCCGGGAAATCGGCACCGCCCCCATCTCTGAGCGGGTGGCGGAATACTGCGCCATCACTCCCCGCAAGCCGGCCACCCGGACCGATCCCGCCCGGATACTGGAACTGGAGAAGCATCTGGGCGGCAACGCATGGTACGATGACCTGGCCTCACGGAGAGAGCGGGTGGTTCTGCGAGAGCTGGACTGGGTGACCGTCCACCATCTTGAAGTTTCTGTGGACGAACCTCCCCCGGGTGCGGTCTGGATTGACCTCCGAAAGGAAGGTCCTTCCCTGCCTGTGGAGGCCCTCCGTCTGTCCCCGGCCGAACTCCAGGAGCGTCTGCCGGAAATGGACCCGTCCCGGGTGTATGTGCTGGTGTGTTCGCGGGGAAGCCTTTCGGCGGATCTGGCCCACCTGATGCGCAGCCAGGGTTTCCGGGCCTTTTCCTATCGCGGGGGGGCGGCGCGCCTGCTGCGCCGTTCGTCCGTTTCAGAAAACCAGCATCACCCGGACCGTCAGGGGCGGTGACGGCTCCGGCTGGAAGTTTTCCTGGAGATAGGGCCATTCATACACAAGGGAAGCCCCGAGTGCGGAGAAAAACGAGGCGCTGACCAGCGCCAGAACTTTGCCCTCCGTGCGGGAAAGCATACCGTACGGGATCAGCATCAGGCCGAAAACTCCTCCCGCAAGTCCTCCCAGGAAGGTACGGCCAAAGGAGACCCGGGGCGGGATGTCAAACAGATTCCGTCCCACAAGATATGCCGTGGTGCTGGCCCCCAGTGCCGAGGAAACTCCCACCACCAGTGCCGTTGCCCCATGGCGCAGCGCGCTGTAAGCCGGCTCCTCTCCCGCGGGAAAGTTGGCGGAGGCATAGGCCAGCCCCACCAGACCGGTGGCCGCACCGCTCAGCGTGCACAGCATCAGGGGACACATGATGAGATACCCTGTGTGCTCCGGTTCCGGAGCCGGTCCCAGCTGGGTGATCAAAAACAGCAGACCAGGCGTCATGGGTTCACCTCCCCCCTTGCCATCCTGTTTGCTCACCAGAAAACACTATGGAGCCGAACTTTCAAGGCCCAGAATCTGAAACACGTCCCGGATCCGCGGTTTTTCCGGTGCATGAGCTATAGAACCTCCCGCCGTCCCGGTGGAGCCCCCCTTCCTTGACCCCGAAGGTCCAGTTTTCCTCTCCCCAAGCGGGGATCATGAACATTATAGGGGTCGCCACAGAACCCTTCAAGCCCGCGCCTCCTCGTCTCTCCAAAAAATCCACACGATGGGAAACACCCGGCGATCCAGACAAAGCCCTGCCCCATACGGTCTTCCCGCAGCCTCCCATGGAAACCGCAGCGTCCGGTTGCAGGTTCATCCCCCATCCTTCAAAATAATTGCACAACGCACATATAATCACAGGGAAAACAAGGAGGACCATCATGCTGGAGTTTCGCGTGGACGAAGCGGGCACATCGGGGCACAACACGAGACAGCGGGAGTTTGATCTCGCCATCATCGGGGCTGGCCCCGCAGGGCTCACGGCCGGATTGTATGCCGGACGGGCGCAGCTTTCCACCGTGATCTTTGATCGGGGGACCATCGGCGGGCAGCTCACCCTCACCGACCGGGTGGACAACTATCCGGGGTTCCCTGAAGGGATCTCTGCGGCGGATCTCATCCATCGCTTCCGCAAGCATGCCGAGAACTTCGGCGCCCGGATCGTGCTGGAAGAGATTCAGAAAATTGAGCCCCTTGACGACGGCACCTTTTATCTCTGGGGGTTGGAGAAGGAGCCCTATCACGCCAAGGCGGTGATCCTGGCCATGGGATCCCGTCCCCGGACTCTGAACGTGCCCGGGGAGAAGGAGTTCGCCGGACGGGGGGTTTCGTATTGTGCGGTGTGCGACGGCCCCTTTTTCAAAGACCAGCCCGTGGCGGTGGTGGGTGGAGGGGATTCAGCTTTTGAAGAGGGTCTGTATCTTTCCAAGATCGTGAGCAAGGTGACCCTCATCCACCGCCGGGACGAGTTCCGGGCCGCCCCCATCTTCGTGGAGCAGGCCCGAAACAATCCGAAGTTTGAATTCGTGCTCAACAGCGTGGTGGAGGAAATCTTTGGAGACTCCAAAGTCCGGGGGGTTCGGGTGCGCAACCGCCAGACCGGAGAAGTGAAAGAAATTCCCGTGGAGGCAGTGTTCATCTTCATCGGCCATATTCCCAACACGGACCTGGTGAAGGGCCTGGTGGATCTGGATGAGCAGGGACACGTGATCACGGACGAGCACATGCGCACCAGCGTTCCGGGAATCTTTGCCGCCGGGGACCTGCGCAACACTCCCATCCGGCAGGTGACCACCGCCGCAGGGGACGCCACCATCGCAGTCTATACGGCCCAGGAATACATCCGGGAGGTGGAAGCCAGGCTGAAGCATCACGCCCGCACAGGATGAGCCGGCGAAGATCCCGGCCACGAAAGCGAGAAGCAGCCTATCGCCTCTTTCTGGCCGCCACAGAAGAGGGACGGTGGGTCAACCGTCTGGCTCCGGCGCTGCTGGAGAAGCTGTCTTCGGAGGACCGGCGGTTTGCCTCCCACCTGGTGTATGCGGCCCTCCGCCGCCTCCCCCGCCTGGACTGGAAACTTCAGCAACTTCTCCACCCGTCCCTTCCGTCGCTGGAACCTCCCGTCCGGGCGGCCCTGCGCCTGGGGGCCTGTGAACTGGAGGAGGGCCATCCCCCTCCACCCGTTGT